>JANXSH010000871.1 GCA_025356615.1 Planctomycetia bacterium
CGAACTATGTCGCGGTCTATTCTCGTCTCGTTTGCGATGATGCTGTGCTTCGTCATGAGTGCGGCCCGATCGGCTGCGCCACCGCCCAGAGTCTACGTCTCGCTCGACTCTCAACTCACGCTCATCGACGTGCAGGGGGGGAGGTATAAACTCGGCGGTGAAGCGAACGATCGATATGTAGCTGAACTCGACCTTACAGGATCACCGCGTTGGTGGGAAAAGCCTCGCTACAAAAACATTCCCCTTTTCGACCGGCTCACCCACTTGAACCTTTCCGCAACGGGGCTGAAGGACGCCGATATCGAACACGTCGTCCGCCTCCGCACCCTCCGGTCGTTGGACTTGCATAGAAACGAGCACGTCACGGACAAGTCGGCCCGGCTCCTCGCCACCCTGCCGCTCCTGGAAAAGCTGGACCTGTCGCTCACCGGGGTCGGGGACATCGCCCAACTCGGCAAGCTAAAGAACCTGAAGCGCTTGAAGTGCAACGGCGTCGGCGATGGCGATCTCATCGCCCTTGCCCGCTGCCGTCGGCTCGAACGCCTCGAGTTCGTCTACGCGAAAATTTCCGAGAAGGGTGCGCAGGCATTTGCCTTGATGCCGCAACTGAAACACCTGACGATGCAGAGGGCCGAACTGACCCCGAAAGCCCAGCCGCACCTGCGTCACCTCACCGGGCTGAAGAACCTCAACGTGAGCGACGTTCGCCTCACCGATGCGGGATTCGAGGCCATCACCAGTCTGCCCGCGCTCGAGGATCTGAATTTCGTGGTCTCCAACGACGCACCGCTTTCACGCGCCGCGATCTCGAAGATCGGGAACATGAAGGCGCTCAAGTGGGTGACGGGCGGCAAGGACGACCACTTCCTCGAGGCGGTGAGCCGGTGCAAGACGGTCGAGACGATCCGCGTCAACCAGTGCGACAACGTGACCGACGCCGGGGTCGCCCACCTCGCCCGCTGCCCTGCGCTGCGGGAACTCGACCTCGACGATACGAAGGTTACGGACGCCTGCATCCCCAGCCTCATCAAGATCAAGTCGCTGCGGAAAGTCGGTCTGATCGATACGGAGGTCACGAAGGCGGGGATCGATCGCCTCCGCAAGGCCCGGCCGGACCTCAGAACCCTGAACAGCTTCGACGACACGGTAGACGATCGGCGCTGAAGGCGAGGACGATCCATGTCGCGGTCCATGCTCGTCTAATTCACCGTGGGTATTTGCCTCGCTGTGCGTGCCGTTCAGACCTGAGTCATATTCTAGGGCGTGAAAGAGCGAATTCCGCCTCGTACACGATGTCGTCAACTGGTGGCGGCGACGCACGGGCGTGGCATCTATGTGATGGACATCGCCCCCCTGGAGGAATCGACGCCGCAGGTGCTTTCGGCGAAGGCGCATTTGTTTCGCGTCCGGCCTGCACGACACCGAGTCGTCGTCGTCCCCAAGACGCCGCCGGTCGGGCGGTACTACGCGGGCCAGAATCCGCCGGACGGGGCGGTGATCCACTACCGGATCGGCGCGCGAGCATCGCGCGTGAAGATCGAGATCGTCTCGGGCACCGGCGAGGTCGTCGGGAGTGCGGACGGCGCGACGACGCCCGGATTGCACCGCCTCCTCTGGAAGCCGAAACGACTCACGAAGGCCGGAGACCTGGAGCCAGTGGCTCCGGGGGAGTACGTCGTCCGGCTGAAGGTCGGCGAAGAGGTGGATGAGCAGAAAATCGAGATCCGGGGGCCGTGAGGCGTGCCCCGAGGTGGAGGAGTTCCAGAGAGGAACTTTCTTGAAACCCGTCGATCGATGTGTAGTAATGATGGCGCGATCTGTGATCGAAAGCGGTCGGGCGATGACCGCCGAAGGATGGTATTTTTGTTCGCCTGGAACGAAAGTTTCCGGGCGGCGACCCCTTTTGGCATCGCCGCCGGTCGGTCAGATCCTTACTTTCCGGGCAGGCCAGCTGTCGCGGGCAGATCATCGGGCGGCAGGTCCAGCTTCACCCCGTCCGTCGAATCCGGGATCGGCGGCACGTCCGAAAACGCCGGGAAATCCGTTTCTTCGATATCGTCGATGTTCCCCTTGCGATCCTTTTCGGCGAGGAGGGAGTACAGCGGCTTCCCGTCCGAGTTGATCGGGCAGCGGCCCCAATAGTGCTTCTTGTAGGGGTTGTAGTAGTAGATGTACTTTGGCCGGCTCGGGTGGTAGATGGCGTAGTGATGCTTGAAGCCCGAGTACGTCGAGGTCGGCTTGTAGTAGTAGCTTCGGTAGGAGTAGTTGTGCCGCGGGTGCTTCGCGTAAGCGCCGTAGTACTGCCGAGGCGAGTTATTCGCGGCGTGAACGACCACGCCAACGTCCGCCAGCAGGAGGGCCGATCCTGCCAGAATCAGCCAGAAGGGACAACGCATCTATCAGCTCCTTGGAACATGCTATAGACCAATCCGGCCACGCTGGCCGGAATTGCAAGACGAAACCTCGAGACAACTCAGGCACCTCGGTAAAGTTTTTCACCACATTGTTCTAGAAAATCGCCGCTTCGAGCTAGCGCTACGGCGATACGAATGATTGCAACTCTCTATCTAGATTGCAGTTGCAATCAGTGTTGAGAAATCGCACGATCCACGCAACTCATGTCCAGACAGCAATTCGTCGCTGAGAAGCCGGAAACTTGGTCGCGGAGTACCTCCTCTTGCTAGACTCTTTCCTGGAGGCCACATCGTCGCTGAGGCAGGACATACCAAACGATACATTGCTATGCAATATATTGGTTAATTAATGATATAGAAATGGCTTGGGGTCGTACCGCATGGACACGGCGTATTACCCCGGCACGAAAGAAGATCACCCGAAGGCGACGCGAAGACCTTACCCCCCCAACCCCCCTCTCCCTGCGGGAGAGGGGGAGCAAGACCGGCCCGTGGTAGGCTTCACGCTATCGGACATGCCTCCGGCTCCCCCTCTCCCTGCGGGAGAGGGGGCTGGGGGGTAAATAACACCAGCGCCTCTGACTGATCTTCATCCGTCCCGAGGTGGTATGTTGGACGACACTTCCTCGATCTGAGGGGTTCGCCTCGTCAGATCGACGCAGCTAAAATTGCTGCCGTCTCTTGATCTTCGCGCGGAATCATGGAATAATTTCCTCTCCGGCGCATCTTCACTACCAGAACATTCACTTCCCTGCACCGCTCGGAGAGCCTGGTCATGCTGCATCACCCTGCGCATCCGCGGTTTTCGCCCCGCCTCGTCCGCCTCCTGCTCGCCGTCTTCGTCGGCGGTCTCACGCTGACACTCGCCGCCTGCGCGGACGATAAGAGTTCGGGGGCGAAAGATCGGGCCAAAGGCCGGGTCGATGTCGAGAACGAGGCACCTTCCAACTTCAAAGACGCCAAGCGCGACATGAAGGCCAATGACAAGGCCGGCCCTCGGAAGGAGGGCAAGGAACCTGGTGACTCGAGCCCGGATGTACCGTTTCCTCGGCCGCCGCATGACACGACGGGCGGCTCGAAAAGCGATGACGTGAAAAAACCCAAGGACAAGCCCGCTCCCCCCAAAGTCTGGGGCCGCGACCCTAGCCGGCCTACTGTGGCGCGCGTCTACTCCGGCGATAAGGGTCCGCTCGAACTCGTGAGCATGCACGTCAGCGTCCACATCGAGGGGCCGCGCGCCCGAACGCTCGTCGATCACGTCTTCCACAACCCGCACGACAAGGTTCTCGAGGGGACGTTCGAGTACCCGCTCCCCGCCGGGGCCAGCCCGTCGTACTACGCCATGTTCCTCGGCGCGACGCGCGAGACGCAGCCGCAGATGTTCAAGCCGAATTCGTCCGGCAAGCCGCTGCCGCTCCCCGAAACGCTGACGCCGAAGCAACTCGCCCGCGCGGTCGATGCCTCCGACTGGGGCAAGCTCCAGGAGGCCCGGCTCATCGCGCCGGACAAGGCGCTCGAGGCCTACGAGGAGGTCGTTCGCGGCAATATCGACCCCGCGCTGCTGGAATATGCCTCGGGTAACACCTTCCGGGGCCGAGTCTTCCCGATCGCGGCGAAGGGCTACAACCGCGTCCTGATCGCCTACGAGGAGACGATCCCCGTCACCGGCGGGCAACTCGCCTACCGATTCGGACTGCCGACCAGCAAGGTCCACGAAGTCCGCTTCAGCCTGGAGGCCAACATTACGGAGGTCAAAGGCGCGGTCTTCGAGCCGAAAGAGGCTAAGAAGGAAACGACCGATGACCGCGTGCGCTTCACCCACATCTGGAGCGATAAAGCCCCCGAGGGCGCGGTGTTGTTCACCGCGACACCGACCGACCCGACCATCCAGGCGACCGCAGGCCGACACGACGAGAAGGGGATCAACTATGTCTTCGCCCGCCTTCGCCCCAACCTGCCGAACGTCCCCAAGGAAGAGCCGTTCGCCAAGCACGCCGTCTTCCTGCTCGATACGAGTCTGAGCGAACACCCCGACCGATTCGGCGTGTCGATGAAGCTGCTGAAGACCATCCTCGAGACCGACGCAGGCATCGAGAAGTTTAACATCCTCGCCTTCAACGCCGGGGCCGCTTGGGTCGAACCGAAGGGCTGGTTGAGTAACAACAAGGAGGGCCGAGAGACGGCCCTGTCTCGACTCGATGGCGTCGTCCTCGAGGGCGCGACCGACCTGTCCGCCGCGCTCGATAAGCTCATCACCCCCGGCTTCGACCTCGACAAGAAGACGCCCCTCGCGTGCTTCGTGTTGTCCGACGGTCATCTCACCTGGGGCCGGACCTCCGTCCCGCCACTCGTCTCGCGCTTCCGCAGCCGATGCGCCAACCCCGTCCGGTTCTTCTGCTACCGCACCGGCCTCGGCCAGGAGAACGCCGAGCTGTTCGACGCCCTGACCCGCGACGGCGGCGGCGTCTTCCAGTGCTACGGCGAGGCCGAGGTGGCCGCCGCCGCCCGCGCCCACCGTCGGCAATGTCTCGTCGTCGAACGCATCTCCTTCGGCGACGACGCCAAGGCCACAGAGGTCATCGTCGCTGGCCGACGCTCGGCCGTGTACCCCGACGGTGAACTCATCCTCGTCGGCCAGATGCCGCGCACGGGCAAGACGAAGATCCAACTCGAGGGACAATTCCAGGGGCAGAAGTTCTCGCAGACCTTCGCCCTCGACGTGCGGACCGATGGCGAACTCGCGGCCCGCGCCTGGGGCGAGGTCGCCGTCGCGTCGCTCCTGTCGCTGAACGACCCCTGGATGCAGGATCTCGTCACCGCCTACTGCCAGGAGTTCAACATCG
>JANXSH010000898.1 GCA_025356615.1 Planctomycetia bacterium
CCACCGAATACAGCCCCTTCACAGGGGCCGCTCGCCAACTCCGCAACTCCTACGTTGTTACAGGAACGAGCCATGACTATCGTGAACAAGGTCATCCTCACCAATCGATCCGCCATGCAGCACAAGTATGGAGCCGACTGGGGTCTGATCCAATCGGCCGTCGATGCCCTGATTGCAAAGGATCTCACGCGCGGGCTGTCGTCCCGTTTGATTCTGCTGGACGATGATGTCGAGATGACAGGATTGGGTGGTATCGGCGTCCTTTCTTCTGCTTCCCCACAGCAGAACTTGGCAGCGGTCAACGCGGTCCGCGCCGCCCTCCAACCTGCCCATGTGATGCTCCTGGGTTCGATCGATGTCATCCCCTACCAGAATCTTACCAATCCCCTTCATGTGCCCGGCAACATCGAAAATGACCCCGACCCGATCACCTGGAGCGATTTGCCCTACGCCTGCGGCCAGCCCTACAGCCAGAACATCGACCACTTCCTCACCCCCAGCATCTCGGTCGGCCGATTGCCGGACGTTACGCATGGCACCGACGCGAGCTACCTCGTCGGCCTACTGAATATCGCGAAAGACTACACCTGCCGACCGAGGAGCGCCTACGAACCGTATATGGGACTTACAAAGAGTGAGTGGTCGGATTCCGCCAAACTCACCCTCACGGCTGCCTTCGGGAACGCCACGCAGATGCAAGTCGTCATCCCACCGGATCAGTCGCCCTGGCCTCTAACCCTCTTACAGAACCTATCCCATTTCATCAATTGCGAAGGCCTGACGTTCACGTCGCAATTCTACGCCACAGGTATCGTTGCGTTGGACGCGGAGGAGTTGGTCTGCCACGTCGCCCCAGGCACGGTGGTCGCGGCCGAGTGCTGTTACGGTACGGAATTGTACGACCCGACCATCGCCCTGGGCAAGCTCGGCGTGGGCAACACCTATCTCGCCAACGGAGCCTATGGTTTTTTGGGAAGCTCCACGGTGGCCTACTCGGAAGCATCGGTCAATGACTTCGCGGACTTGATTTGTAAGTATTTCCTGAATCACCTCTTGGCCGGGGCCACGCTGGGCGAGGCGCTTCTCGAAGCAAGGCAGGAATACATCGCGATCAACTCTCCCCTTTCCGACAAGGATCTGAAAACCCTGGCCCAGTTCACTCTTCTGGGGGATCCGTCCCTCCGGCCCGTGTGTCTCGAGAAGGAAGGGATGGCGATGGAGATCGTCGGACGAGTCGTCGAAAGGATCTTCGCCAAGGGCACGAGAAGCGAACGCCTTGCGATCATGCTCGTCACGGAGGGCCAAGAGTACATCCTCCGCCGCCAAGGCGTTCCCCCGTTCCACGACCCGGAGTTGGAAAAACTGGTCGATAAGAAGGTCCGGGTCAAAGGGATCGTGTATGGCTACACCCTGTTCATCACGAAGGCGACGATCCTCGACTCGGACGAGTAAGGCAGGATCGTCTCGAGTCTCTCCTCGGCTCTCCGCCTACGACGCTCGCCCTACGCCTAGCGCGTCGGCGACGCGGTTGATGTAATTGAAGAACGCCGCGATCAGCGTGATCTGCAAGATCGCCCGGTCGTCGAAGCCGACGGCGCGGAGGCGCTCGGTGTCGGCCGGCGACATTTTCCACGCCGCCCGCGTCATGCGGACGGCGAAGTCGAGCATCGCCCGGTCGCGCTCGTCGAGGTCCGCTTCGTGGTGATTCCGCCGCAACGCGGCGGTGAGTTCCTCGTCGAGACTCGCCCGGCGAAGGAACTCGGCATGGCTCTCCGTTCAGTAGGAGCACTCATTCTGGGCCGAAACGACGGTCGCGATCATCTCTTGCTGCCGCCGGGTCAGCGGAAGGTCCGGTCGCAACAGGACGGCGTAGCCCGCCATCATGTGCCACATCGCCTCGGGAATCAGGCTATGGGCGGCGACGACCGAATCACTCTTCCCATCGCGCGTCAAGGAGGGCACTTCCGCCGCATAGTCTGCGGGATACAGGGCGCGGAGCTGCTCGTACACCTGCCGTAGTGCGGGGTCGGCCTGCTCATAGGGGATCGTGGAAAGCCAGGTCATTATGGACTCCTACAAGGTGACAAGGCGACAAGGCGACAAGGCGTTGATGCCCTCGGTCGCCTTGTCAACCTATCACCTTGTCACCTTGTCACATTTGATGCTGGCATCCGATCGGCTCGCGCGATACTATCATACCAGCATACCATCATACCAACTTCGCCACTCCGGAGGCTCCGACTCATGATTCGCGTACTCGGCAATAGCCAGCGGCTTTGTGACGGGTTGACTCGGCGGGATGCCCTCCAGGCGGGGGCGTTATCGCTCCTCGGGGGGCTATCGTTGCCACAACTCCTCGCCGCGAACGAAGGGACCACGGCACCCAAAGCAAAGCATGTGATCGTCGTCTACCTCCTGGGCGGGGCCGGGACGCAGGACATGTTCGACCTGAAGCCCGGCGCGCCGGACAAGATTCGCGGGGAGTTCAAGCCGGTCGCGACCTCCGCGCCGGGCGTGCAGATCAGCGAACACCTCCCCCGGCTGGCGAAGTGGATGCACCGCGCCTCGATCATCCGCTCGGTGACGCACAAGGCGGGCTGCCACAACCCGCTGCCTGGCTACACAGGCTCCGAGCAGGCACTTTCTAACATCGTGACAACCGCCCCGAGCTATCCGCCGAGCATGGGGTCCGTGCTGGAGTACCTGCGGCAGAACGGAGGGGGCGCGAGAGGCGCTACAAAGCGTCTCCTCCCGGACTACGTCTACCTGCCGTGCTACCTCGGCTGGGGGCAGGCGATCCATCGGCCCGGACCCTATGCCGGTTATCTCGGGTCGCAATACGAGGCACTCTACACCGAGTGCGAGCCGAGCGTCGATCCGGGAAAGACCTGCCTCCCCGGTCAGCCGCAGTTCGTTCGCGGGATCCCTCGGTTGCCGGACGCGAAACTCGGCACCGACATCACGCTCGATCGCGTCCGCGGTCGGCGGAGCCTCCTCACGCAATTCGACGCACGCCGAGCAGCTGCCGAGGTGTCACCGGATCGAGCGACGTTCGACCGCCACCAGGACCGCGCGTTCCAGTTGCTCACCTCGAGCGCCGTGCGCGCCGCGTTCGACCTCGAACGTGAGCCGGCCACGGTGCGGGACCGCTACGGCAGGACGATGTTCGGGTCGAGCGGCCTGATCGCGCGGCGACTCGTCGAGGCGGGCGTTCGCATGGTCAACGTCACCTGGGACATCTTCTGGGAGCGGAACAAGATCGACCACGACGGATGGGACACGCACACGCGCAACTTCCCCATCATGAAAGATTGGAACCTCCCGCAATTCGACCAGATGCTCTCCGCCCTGATGGGCGACCTCGACGCGCGCGGCCTGCTCGACGAGACGCTCATCCTCGTCACGAGCGAAATGGGCCGAACACCGACCATCAACGCCAACGGCGGCCGCGACCACTGGACGTATTGTTACTCCAACCTCCTCGCCGGCGCTGGTATCAAGGGCGGCAGCATCTGCGGTGCCTCCGACGCGCACGCGGCCTACGTCAAGGATCGGCCCGTGCGTCCGGCGGACGTGTGCGCGACGGTGTACTCGTGTCTGGGTGTCGATCCTGATCTGATGGTCCCCGACCGCGCGGGCCGGCCGCACGGCATCAGCCAGGGCGGGGAGGCGGAGCGGGAGGTGATGGCGTAAATTGCTTCAGGGATTGCGATTAGAAGGTGTGAGGTGTAAAATACCTAATCATCAACACAATCCAGGGAGGGAGAGAACGTGATCCAGCGCCCAGTCATCGTCAGTTTGATCCTGTGTGAGACGGTTATCGTTGACGAGAAGACGAAGCACGTCACTCCGGTCAATTGCTTTCGGAAGCGACGTGTCACCGGCTTTCCGTCGGATCCATTCCCATTCATCGTGCTTGCATGGCTGACCGATGGGATGGGGCAGGGACGTTTAGAGGTCGTAATCCAACATCTGGCCTCAGACGAACTGGATGTCGTGCATCAGACGAGTGTGCCCTGTCAGTTCACGAACCCGAGGGCCGAGGTCCG
>JANXSH010001080.1 GCA_025356615.1 Planctomycetia bacterium
GGTTCGCCATCGCCCACAACATGGCCCGCAGTTTCGCCCTCCAACCGCAACCGGGAGTGAGTGGTTGTTCCTGACCTCGCCCACTACACAATTACACGATTTTTTCACAGGCTCTGAGTTGCCGCCCCGACTTCACGCTGCTGATCTACCCGGCGTACCTCATTAACGCCGACAAGACCGCCGTCCGCAAGGAACTCGAGGTCACGAAGGACACTCCGCCGATGTTCCTCGTCCACGCAGCCGACGACGGCGTCCCGTCGGAGAACAGCGCCTTACTCTACCTCGCCCTCCGCAAGGCGAAGGTCGATGCCGAGTTGCACATCTACACTGCCGGCGGTCACGGCTACGGCCTGCGCAAGACCGCCATGCCCGTCACCGCGTGGCCCGACCGCGCCGGGGAGTGGCTGAAGGCGCGCGGGCTGGTGGGGAAGTGAGCGGGGCGAAGGCTCGTGTCGGAGTCCGGCACCCCGTTGCGTCTCGGGGAGCGTAGGGGTAGAATACCCTGGCGCATCAACGTTCCGAGGCCCGAAGTGTAGAGCATCGCCGTGATTACCGCCACCGCCGAGATAGCCGACAACCTCGCGAAGGTCTGGGGCAGTTTCCTGTCGCGGCCCTCGCACGCCTCCGTGTCGAGTTCACCTTCGGACATCGCGGTCATGCAGCGGTTTGCGGACACCGTCGCCGCCCTGTTGGATGTCGCCACCCAAGAACTCGAGCGAGGATGGTCGGTCCTTGCCGCCGGCCGTGTCGAGAACCCCCTGAAAGAGGGGCAGGTGATATTGCACGTCGCCGATCTGTATGTGGGATTGGCGGCGGCCGTGGAAGAGGGGCCTCTGGGATTCGAGTCGAGCAACCTCGTCTCGGCACGGCAGAAACTCGAGCGGGAGAGGGATCGATACCAGCGGGAGTGGCCCATGATCTCCCCCGACCAGATCGATGCTGCGCGAAAACGGTACGATGCCGCCGCTGTCGATCCGACCTTCGACGACGCGGCCCGCGCTCTGGGGCATGTTCCCGAAAAGGCTCCTCGCGAATTATCGATCCCCGGCTGGAGTCATCTCGTCTTGCGTAGACATCCGTGGAAGAGGCAACTCTTCATCCGGGGTCGGAACATGACGGTCCGTCAGCTCGTGGGAACCGTCCGAGTGAACGGTCGGAGTGAGGAGGAAGCCGCGAAGGATCTCGACTGTTCACCCGACGCCATCCGCGAGGCGCTCCGCTATGCGGACGCCAACAAGGAACTACTCGCCGCCGAGGCGGAATACGAGTATCTCTTCCTGTCGCGGAGGGGTCTCATACACACACCCGCTGAAGCTGTCCCGAAATCCGCCCTGGAAAAATGAGACAGCGACAGCGGGTACGTGTATCAGGCCGTGACACTCGCCCTGTACCTCGATGACTGCGCGTTCTCGTATTCCCTTCAGGAGCGGTTGATCCGAGCGGGCCACCAAGTCACGATCCCCGTCGATGTCGGAATGCGCGAGGTAGGTGACGAGGAACACCTCGCCTATGTCGTCCAGCATGGTCTCATCCTGTTGACGAAGAATCCGAAGGATTTCGTTATTCTGCACCATGAATTACTTGCTGGCGGTGGCAGCCATTCCGGTATTTTCCTCGTCTACCAGGACAACGATACGACTCGTGACATGGCCCCCACGGAGATCGTGAACGCCGTAGCCATGAGATTGGCACGCGAGGGCGACCTGAAGGCCGCGACGTGACATGGCCCCCACGGAGATCGTGAACGCCGTAGCCATAGTCGAGGAAATACACGGTCCGAGTGGACTTGCCAATCAACTCATCATCCTGAATCGATATCGTTGGTAGTCTGCAATCACGACGCTCCGACGGGATGTGGGTAGCGGCCAGGGCAAGATCGTCGTCTGGGACATCGAGCGAGGGCAAGAGTAGTCCTACGGCGTTGCAAGTTTGGCGACGGCCGCAGTGGTGACATCCGCGATGACTTTCTTGATCAAACTCCAGCTTTCCAGGTGGTAGGTATCGTCGATCTCGATCTGGTCTCCCGGTGCGTACCTGGCCTTCTTCCTGGCCTTGCGGCAGTAAATGTCATTCACGACTCCCGCGTTGTGTTCGAGGACATCTCTCGCGGCTTTGATTTCGGCGAGTGTGTCGATAGCACTCTCGGTGGGGCATTCGAGCTTCACCGCCTTGTTGATCGCCACGAACCATTCGCGCAACTGGTCATACTTTAGCTCGTTGAGTTGCTTGGATAGCATGCCGGAGATGATCTCGTCTCGGCTACCCGCCTCGAGGACGGCCTCGAATTCGAGCGATCTTTTGGCGAGCTGCCAGGGATTGTGCCGAAGCAGTCGATGCAGGAACTCGAACAGGAACACCTCGAATGTGGAGACGAATTGGCGAAAAGTGAACGTCGCAAGGTACTTCCGTGTATAGTGCGGTGCAAGTCGAGCGAGTTCATCTTGATCGACCCGCGTTCCGGTGGCCAAGTTTTTCGCCACGGTCCGATACCCTTCGCCCACGACGATCTCGAAGGACTGCCAGACGCTATTGGAGTGGACGAAGAAGTCGTGGACGGCATCGAGTTCGCGGTTCGCTCGCTCAGCAATCTCCCGGAGTTCGTCTGGAATCGGCATGGTCAACTCCTTCACGCGGCGTCGAGTAACTCCTGAACTCGCACCGGGTCAACCTTCAGTCTGAGGTTGACCCAGACCACCGGCGGACGGTCGTTCACGGAGATCGAGTGATGGCTAACCCAGTGCGGCACATCGTTGGCTCGAAGCAGCTCGCACACCGTTTCCAGTTGAGTCATCGGGACGATGATATACGAGCCGGAATCTCCGGCCGTTATGACCCTCATCGGCTTTTGGGTCACGGTATCGGTCATCGCATTCTCCTGTGAGCTTCGTTGTCTATTCACAATCCTATTCTACCGTCGTCCCAATAAGCAGTGCAAGATTACGGCTCGAGAACGGCGCATCCCTCGGGACTCGAGCCAACGCCCCCGACTCGAACTGTAACAGCCTCCCATTTTTTGCTTGACATTCCAGACGATTTGTCTGACTCTCTACCGAATGGATTCCTGATACGCGGTCCACACATCGAGGAGAGAGATCCATGTTCAGGCTCGTCTCGTGGCTGGGCGTCTGCTGCGCCCTCGTCACGGCGTCCCCCGTCGGGGCCGTCGCTCCGCCCGTCTCGTCCTACGCCGGCACGGACGAGATGGCGCGGCGGATCGATCGGCATCTGGAGGCGGCGTGGGACAAGGCGCGGATCACGCCGGCTGTGGCGGCGGAGGATTCCGAGTGGCTGCGGCGCGTCACCCTCGACCTCGCGGGGCGCATCCCCACGGTGCAGGAGACGCGCTCGTTCCTGGCGGATCGGCGCGAGGACCGCCGCCCGCGGCTGGTGGAGAAGCTGCTCGACGGGCCGCGCTTCGTTAGCCACTTCGCTACCGTGTGGTCGGCGCTGCTGTTGCCCGAGGCGAGTGCGAACATCCAGATCCGCTTCCAGGCACCGAGCTTCGAGCGGGGCATCCAGGAATGGCTCCGCTCCCGGCGCGGGGTCGATTCGTTGGCGCGCGACCTGATCTCCGTGAAGATGGCGGGGACGGGCGACGAAGGGTTCTACGGCGTCCAGGACGGCGGACTGTCGGTCTTCTACGCGGGCAAGGAGTACAAGCCGGAGGATGTCGCCGCCGCAGTCTCGCGGGTCTTCCTGGGGGTCAACATCGGCTGCGCCCAGTGCCACCATCATCCGTTCGCGGAGTGGAGACGAGAGCAGTTCTGGAGCTTCGCCGCCTTCTTCGGGGGGCTTCGCAGCAACCGCCTGATGGACTTCGCCTTCCCCGAAGCCGAGCAGCCCGACGCCCACGAGTTGACCATCCCCGGCACCGAGAAGAAGGTCAAGGCGACGTTCCTCGGCGGCAAGCCGGCCAAGATCGCCCCCGGCGAAAGCAGCCGTGAGGCGCTCGCCGATTGGGTCGTCGCGCGGGACAACCCGTATTTCGCGCGGGCGATCGTCAACCGTGCCTGGGCGTATGCCTTCGGCACCGGATTGCACGAACCGCTCGACGAGATGGCCGGCACGCACACCGCCGCGAGCCACCCCGAAGTCCTCGACGACCTCGCCAAGGCGTTCATCGCCAAGAACTACGACCTCCGTTGGCTGTTGCGGACGATCGTCTCGACGCGCGCCTACGCCCTGTCGAGCAAGCGCTCGCACCCCAGCCAGGAAGACCCGGCCCAGTTCGCCCGCGCCGGCTTGCGGGGTCTGACGGCACAACAGCTCTACGATAGCCTCGTGACCGCGACCGGATACGTCCCGCGCAACGACGCGACCATGGGCTTCTCGCCCGTGAGTACGTCCGCCCGAGGCCAGTTCGTGGCGAAGTTCTCCGGCGCGCTCGACCGCCCGACGGAGGTGCAAACCTCGATCCTCCAGGCGCTGACGCTGATGAACGGCCAGGTCATGACCGGCGCGACCAGCGTCAAGGACAGCGAGACCCTCGCCGCCATCGTAGACGCGCCGTTCCTGTCGCTCCAGGGGAAGCTCGACACGCTGTTCCTCGCGACCCTGTCGCGCAAGCCGACCTCGAAGGAGAGTACCCGCCTGTCGGCCTACGTCTCCAAGAGCGACGAAAAGCACCAGGCCGAGGCGCTCGCCGACGTGTTCTGGGCGTTGCTCAATAGTGGCGAGTTCTATTTGAATCATTGAAGATAGTTGTCAGTTGTCGGTTGTCAGTTATCAGTTGAAGATAGGTCACTCGGACGGGGAAGCGAACGTCCCGCCAACTGAC
>JANXSH010001099.1 GCA_025356615.1 Planctomycetia bacterium
TGCGGAGGCCCATGCGTTCGAGGACGAGGTTCTTCTGCTCCGGTTCGATCAGAGGAAAGCCTTCCTTGTCGGTGCCATCGAACGGCCCCACGACGATCGGCGGCTGGAACTTTTCGGGATCGAATCGCGGAACGAGGGGCAAGACCCAGGCCGCCTTGACCAGGTCATCCTTGATCGTCCGGCCGGCGTAGCGGTTCCACACCCGGATGTACCGCGCCTGGAACTCCGCGGTCGTTTCCTGAGTGAACAGGTCGCGGCGATACTCCTTGTTCTCGAGGAGGACGCGCTCGCGCCAGGCGGTCAGGGGGTCGAGTTTCTTCCCGTCGAAATCCACAGGCTCGGCGTAGATACGCAACGCGGCGATGGGAGATCCATCGAGATTCGTCTGCTCCGCCTTGTAGAAGAGCTTCCGGCACAAGATCGTCTCCGGCAGCGACTCGACATTCGCTCGGAGGAGATGGTGGGGGAAGTTCGTGAGCGTGCGATAGAACTGGTACTCGAACATATACTCCGCCGCACGATACTCGCGAAGTTCGGCGGGGCTGAGTCGATCCAGAGGGAGCTGCCTCGGAGCGCTGTAGAGCGGGATCTTGTACTCTGTGGCAAACGCTTGCGCGTCTTCGCGTTTCGTCTGCTCGGCGGCGGGGCTGGAGAAGATCAGGTTATTATCGACGCCGTGCTTTTGCCAGGCGGCCTTGGCGCGGGACCAGGAGTCGCCGGACCACTTGACATCCTTGCCCAAGAAGAACTGCTCGCTGGCGTGGCGCGGCTCCTTACTGTCGCGAAACAGGTGCGTGGCGTCCCAACCCTCTCCGTCGAACCAGCCTTCGGACTGGAGGCGCTCGGCCATGTAGCGCCGGCCCATCGGCGGGTAGTGGCGGAAGATGAGCGTCGTCAAATTCTTGGGGCGACGCTGTCGGGCTGGGTCGGTGATCTCCTCGCTGGAGCCGGGCAGGGGGCCGGGCTTCGGCAAAGGCTCCTGGGCGTAACAGAACCACGCATGGGCGGCGGCGAAGCCGTCGGTCGCGTCGTTGAGTTTCGAAGCCGAGGTGATGGCGTCCAGGTCGAAAGGCTTCTCGTGTTTTGGCGGCAGGATCGGGAACCGACTCTCCGGGTCGACTAGGGCGTCCTTCTTGGCCGACCAGCCGCGTGCCTGAGTGGGGGCGTCGACAGGGAACGGCTTGACGACGTAGAGCGAGGGGACACTGAAGTTGTCTTCGAGGAACTGGACGATGTCCTCCGGCTTCTCACAGGTGAAGAGACGTTTCTTTTCCCGCGCGGTGTCCTTCTGCACCCCCCGATTGAGGCGGCGGATCAGTTGCGGATGGTCGGAGCAGAATTTCTCGAACTCCAGATAGTCGAACGCGGGTCCGTCGGGGGTCTGTCTCCAGAACCGCGCGGGGTCACGCTCGTTGGGCGGGATGATGCTTAGTTGGTAGAGCGACCGGATGTAGTTCGTCTCGTCCGACTGGCAGATCTTGTGCTGCAAGTAGAACCCGATCGACCAGCGGAGGTCCGGGTGGTTGTGGTTCTGGCGCTCGCCCCGCGCGAGCAGGTCGATGCCCCGGCTGACGTAGTAATACTTGTCCCGGACGCGGTCCGACTCGACGGAGACGTTGTAGGACAGATTCCACGACTGGAAGAGCCAGGGGGTGGTGAAGTGCGGCTGGAGGCGCGTCAGCGAATCGACGATGACCTCGAGTTCGTTCCACTGGTTCTTCTTCTGCTTGTCGATCGCGCTGTCCCACAGGATGCACGTTACCAGTCCGCGCGAGCCGGTCAGGCTGAGGCGGACGAAGGATCCGAGGAGTTCGACATCCCCCCGACTCTCCTCGCGGATGGCGAGGTTCTTGGGGCCGGCGAGGTCGTCGATAACGAGCTTGCGCCAGCCGATACTGACGGTGAACAGGACGACGATCAGGCCGATGTAGAGAACCTTACGCAGTCGGACCTGTTGTTGGAACGGACTTGCCATGATCGAACTCCCAACCCTCACATCGTTGTCAGTTGTCAGTTGTCAGATCAAGGCGATGGCTGTCACCACACGTCCCTGAATTCACTGACAACTGACAACTGACAACTGACAACTGTTAAGTCGAAGATGCCACCTCACGCCAGCGAAGCAGGAAGAACGCGAATACCGCCCAGGGGAGGAGGTAGGCCAGAAGGAGCAGAGCGTCGAGGCCCATTTGGGAGGCGCTGATGTCGAACCCCTCGGCGACGTAGGCCGTGAAGTCGAAACGATCGACATCGGGCAGCAGATTCAGCACCCGCTTGATGACCCCGCGGAACACGACATCGGTGTTGCCGACGAGGCGGTCGCCGATGGAAGTCGAGTCTTCGGGGCGGGGGGAATTCAGCTCGCGTTTGATGATGCGTTGGGCGGCCTCCGTGGGGCCACCGCCGGGATTGAGATTCCAGGCGATGGTCTCGACGAAATCGCGGCAGATGCCGCCGATGTAGAGGACGCCGGTGGCGAGGAGGCTGATGACGCCGTTGAGGTAGGTACTCAGGACGACGGCGAGGCCGATGACGAGGGCCAATCGCATCCAGATGCCGAAGGCACCCTTGTAGAAGTTGAGGGCGAACAAGGCACGCTCGGACCGCGCGGAGTCGAGGCGGACGTAGAAGTCGTGCTTGGCCATGCCGACGTACTGGCTCGGGCTGTCACAGGTAACGCGGACCTGGATGGGGATCTTCTTCTCGGGCGGATTCGCGGACTTCAGATCCTTCTCGCGTTCGGGGTCGGCCCCGGCGGCGTTGCGAAACAGCCCGCCGGGCAGGACGAACGACTGGTTGTGGAAGTCGGTGACGGGCGCGTTGATCTCGAAGAAGCCGAACTCCTCGGCGAGTTCGTCGTCGCGATTCTGGCCGAGGATGCGGGCCGCCTCGCGCTCCTTGCGGAACTCGATTTCGGTGCCCCTCTTGAAGCGCCAGGTGGTGAAACGGAAGGTGCAATAAACGTCCCGTCCCTCTTCGCCCTTCGTCGTGCGGTAGATATCGAAGCTATATTCACACGTCACCTCGCGGCGATCACCGAGGTGGGAGGGTGACGAGGCGAAGTCCCAGCGGGCCGTCTGCGGATCCTTGCCTCGCTCGGCCATGGCGATGTAGCTGCGGTAGTCGTACTCGCGACCGACGTTCGTGCCGGCCTTCCCGGAGGCGTCCTCGGTGTTCTCGTAGGAGAGTTCGCCGTAGAGCGGCTCGCGCGCCTTGAGGCTCTCGGCGGCCGCCTCGGGGTGGATGCTACTGAGTACATAGAGCAGGCTGACCGTGGTCATGAGGATCAGGACCAGGGACATGAGGGCGAGGAAGCCGAGGAATCGGCCCAGGACGATCTCGAACCGCTCGACGGGCTTCGTGACGATCGTGTGGATCGTTTGCTGTTTGATGTCGGTGGGGATGCTGAACGAAGAGACGATGGTCGCCGTGAACAGTAGGAGGAAGCTGAGCGCGAAGAAGACGAGCTTGACGTAAGTGTTGACCTCGTCGGTCGGCTTACCCGAGGAGGGGACGAACCAGCTGGCGAACAAGAAGACGATGAGGATGCCGCTGAAGGCGTACAGGACGCGGCGGCGGATCGCCTCCTTGAAGCTGAGTTTGGCGAGGGCGAAGATGCGACGCCAACGGAGTCGGAAGATGCCGAGTAGGAACGGCAGCCCGACCGCGAGGATGGCGCAGCCGCCGCCGATGGCATGCCACACATCGACTTTGACGGGGGTGAGTGCCTTCTCCGCCACCTTCATGGTTGCCACGGTCCAGGGCTGTCCCCTCTCGTCCACCGGAGGTAAGTTGACCCCGGTGGATAGCACGGCGATGAAGAAGCCGATGTAGCCGACGATGGCCCCGGCGATGGCCCCAAGGAAGAGGACACGAAACCAGTTGGGGATGGCGTCGAGTTCCTGCTTGCGCAGGCGCGGGAGGCCGAACACCAGCCACAGCAGCAAGCCCATCGCGGCGAACCCGCCGGCGGCCTGGAGCCAGAGGACGCTCCCGCTGAGGAGGTCGTTCAGCCGGAGCGGATCACGATCAAAAGTAAGAGCGGCGAACATCGCTTCTCGGGGGAAAGGTTGAGGACGAGGGAGAATGTCAGCGACGATCTTTCGGGGCCACGGGCTTGGCGGTCGGCTCCGAGCCGGGGAGGAAGCGCCGACCGGGGTGGGCCTTGCTCTCTTCGACGATGCGGAGGAAGTAGTCCTCGAGCGTGGTCGTCGGGTGGCCGACCGAATCGACCCGCCCGCCGTGCTTGCGGATGACCTCCTCGAGGTCGTGCCGGAGGCCGTCGGTCAGTTGGATATCGCTGGCCCGCATCTCGACCCGGCTGATGTCTTGCAGGAGCGTCTTGATCTCGCCGTAGGCTTGCAGCTCGCCGTTATTGAGGATGGCGATGCGGTCGCAGACATCTTGCACGTCCTCGAGGCGGTGGCTGCACATGATGACCGTCTTGCCCTGGTTGCGCAGCCCGACGATGAGATCCTTCATCCAGCGCGCACCGAGCGGGTCGAGCCCGGAGGTCGGCTCGTCGAGGATGACGAGGTCCGGGTCGTTGATGAGCGCCTGGGCCAGGCCGATGCGCTGACGCATGCCCTTGGAGTATTCTTTGAGCGGGCGCTTGCGGTCGTGCTTGAGGCCCACCTGTTCGATGAGTTCGGCGGCCCGCTTTTCCCGGACGCGCGAATCGAGATTGAACAATCGTCCGTAGAAGTCGAGCGTCTCCTCGGCGTCGAGGAAGCGGTAGAGGTACGACTCTTCGGGCAGGTAGCCGATGCGCTCGTTTTTGGTCACGTCGGCGGCCGGCTTGCCGAAGATGAACGCCTCGCCCTCGGTCGGGAAGAGCAGCCCGAGCAGGAGCTTGATCGTCGTCGTCTTGCCGGAGCCGTTCGGCCCGAGCAGGCCGAAGATTTCGCCCTTCCGAATGTCGATGTTGAGCGCGCGGAGGGCGGTCTTCTTCTGTCGCCCCCAGAAGTCTCGATAGATTTTGGTCAGCTTGCGTGTTTCGACGATCAGATCCCCGGCCATGACTTCCCCCTGGCCTGATGCAGCGCCAGCCGCGATGTCGATTCATCGGACACCGCCCGACGAGTGATGTCCTTCGGTACGCACGGCGCAGGCGAATCGTTCGCGCGAATCGGGAGGTGATCGATTCGGGAGCGATCTGCCCACCAGGGGCGGAGAGCGCCCTGGTGGGCATCCGCTGACCGCCGACCGTGCGACCACCAACGATTGCTTCGATCCCGAACCAGGCTCCTATCCCAGCATTCCGCCCACCTCGCGGCACAACTTCGCCGCGTCCTCGGCCTTCGGCGCTTCAGCGATCACCCGCACGATCGGTTCGGTGTTGCTAGGGCGGACGTGGACCCAGCGGTCGGCCCAGTCGAGGCGGAGGCCGTCGTCGCGGTTGGCTTTCGCCTCGGGCCACTTCGCCACCAGCGCCCCGAACAGCGCCGGGAGGCGATCGCGGCTCACCGTGTACTTGTCTTTGATGATGTGATAGACCGGCAACTCGGCGACGAGGTCGCTGAGCTTACGGCCCGTCTCGGCCATCAGGTGTAGCACCATCGCCATGCCGATGAACGGGTCGCGGACGTAGCCGACGCGCGGGTCGATGACGCCGCCGTTGCCTTCGCCGCCGAGGATCGCCCCGACCGCGTGCATCTTGGCCGCGACGTTGGCCTCTCCTACGGCGCTTCGGTGGCAGACGCATCCGAACTTGGTCGCGATGTCCTCGACGATCCGCGACGTGGACATGTTGATGACCACCGGCCCACGCTCACGGCTCAGTCTACAGAACACGGCAAGGGCGAGTGTAAGCTCCTCGCCGATGTACGTTCCGTTCTCGTCGATGATGGCGAGACGGTCCGAATCGGGATCGAGGGCGAAGCCGATGTCGGCCTTTTCTTGGCGGACGCGGGGGCAAATCGCCTTCAGGTTCTCGGCAGTCGGCTCGGGTTCGTGTTCGAAGTTGCCGTCGGCCTCGCAGCCCTGGGGAATGGTGTCCACGGCGAGCGATTCCAGCAGCCGCCTGCCGAGTGGCCCCCCTGCCCCGCCGTTGCCATCGAGTAACGCCCGGAAGCCAGCGGCGCGGATGCGGTTGCCATCGACGAGGTTCAACACCGTGTCGCCGTGTGCCTCCTCGGCCAGTTGGTAGGGTCGGACCAGGCCGATCTCGTTGTAGGGCACCCGGCGGCAAGCGCCAGCCTCGAACAGCTCCTTGATGCGCTGCCCCGTCGCCGCGCTGACGACTTGTCCATCGGGGCCGAAGAGTTTCATCCCGTTCCACGGCGCGGCGTTGTGGCTCGCGGTGATCTGCACCCCGCCGGCGGCGTGGAGCATGCGGACCGCGAGGCCGACCGTCGGCGTGCTGGCGACCCCGAGGTCGTGGATCTCGCAACCAGCCGCCAGGAGTCCGGCGTTGATCGCGTGGCGCAACATGGCACCGGAGGGCCGGCCGTCGCGGCAGACGAGGACGCTCTGGCCCCCGACGTGGACGCCGAACGCCGAGCCGAACGCCAGGGCGACCTGTGGGGTCAGACTCTCGCCGACGATGCCGCGTATCCCCGAGACGCTGACGATCAGATCGCCCTGGTTGCTCATGCCCCTACTCCGTGACGGTGATGCCCCTCACGGATGTTGTAAGGATTCGACCGGGAAACAACTCCTCGAAATCCGGCGAGTCGGCTCAACGACATTCGCGGATCGTGATCTTGGCCGGCTCGCCGGCGGTGAAGCCAAGGGGAAGAACCGCCTGGAGTCGGCTTCCCGCTTTGACCTTCGCGGGTTTCGGGGTGAACTCGAGCTTGATCGTGTCCACCTCCACTCCGTCGGGGTCTGCCACGAATGCTTCGTAGGCCGCGAGGCGGACCTCTTTCTTCGCCCGGAGAACCCAAATGATCTTGTTGCCGGGACGATCGTACCGGGAACTGACTACCTCGAACGAGCCATCCCAGACCTCGGTAAAGCAATCGAATGGGATCTTGGTCTCGACTGGCTTCCGCGCGGGAGGCGATTCGGCCAAAGCTACTGTAGAGCCAGTGAGCGCCAGGATGAGAGACAAACATAGTCTGCGAAACGGACGATAGGTATTCAAAGTCATCTCCAGAGATCAGTTGTCAGTTGTCAGTTGTCAGTTGTCAGTTGTCAGTTGTCAGTTGTCAGTTATGTGCCCAGGATCTCTGACTAGGGTTTAGGAGTTATTTTATCGGCGCAAACCCAAGCCGGCAAAGGAGGAACGATATAGTCTCCTTGCCAAGTCTTTGAAAAACGTGCCCTCAGCGAAGC
>JANXSH010001103.1 GCA_025356615.1 Planctomycetia bacterium
GGCCGAGCGCGCTCCGCTTCGCGTCGCGGCTACACGGTCTCCCGGAATCGCCTCATGTAGAAACAAGGTTCGTCAACTCACCATCCCGCTCGTCCTCGAAAAATTCTGTATGCGTCTCGCCCCCGGTAGTCTCTAGTTAAAGAGTAGCAGCCCGCATCCAGGGACCACCGACCCATGCCCACGAACAACATCGTGCGGAGAATCCGCCACCTGTTCTCCTCGAAAGCCGACGCCGGCGCTACCGACGCCGACCTGCTCCGCCGCTTCGCCGACGCGCGGGACGAGGCCGCGTTCGAGCTGCTCGTCTGGCGGCACGCGGCCCTGGTGCTGCACGTCTGCCGACAGATCCTGCGGGACGAACACACCGTGGAAGACGCCTTCCAGGCGACGTTCCTGGTCCTCTCCCGCAAGGCCGGCTCGATCCTCCACGGTGAAGCCTTGCCCGGCTGGCTGCACCAGGTCGCCTTCCGCGTCGCGCTCCGCGCCCGGCCGAGTCGGGCGACGTGGACCGGGATCGATCTGGACGGCGTGCCCTCACCCGCCCCGACCCAGGTCGAGGAAGACACCCGCCGACTGCTACACGAAGAGATCGCACGCTTACCCGCGAAGTATCGCCTGCCGATCGTCTGCTGCTACTTCGAGGGCAAGACGCATGAGGAAGCAGGCGTAGAACTCGGCTGGCCGACCGGCACCGTCGCGGGTCGGCTGGCGCGGGCGCGGGAGGTACTCCACACGCGCCTCACCCGGCGCGGCGTGGCGCTCGCGGGCCTCGGGTTGACCTCGCACCTGTCGGCAGGCGCACTCAGCGCCGGCATGACGCATCGTATCACCACCTTACTCGTGGCGCTACGCTCTCTGGGATCGAGCGCCCTGTCGCCCTCTGCCGTCATTCTCGCGGAAGGAGTGTTGAACGCCATGTTCTGGAAGAGTATGCAATGGGTCGCCGTCGTGGTCGTCCTCGTTGGCGGACTGAGTCTCACCGGCGGCCTGTGGTCCGTCCGTTCCGGCATCGCCCAGGAGGAGGCTGCCCCGCGACCGCTTACCGTTGCGAAAGAGGACGAGCCTCCGGCGAAGCCGAAGGCGAAGGCGGACGACCTGCTGAAAGGTGCCGATCGCCTCGATGAGGTCTCTGTTGCCGCCGACGAGAAGCCCGTTCAGCCGGATGACCCTTTGGAAGAGATGGGCAAACGGACGCTCGTCCGCAGGAACCTTCGCTCACTGGCGAAGGCACTAAAGCGATACGACGAGGAGGCGGGCCACATGCCCGCCCCGGCGATCACGGATAAGGCCGGCAAGCCGCTGTTGAGCTGGCGGGTGGCCATTCTGCCCTACCTCGGCGAGGGGAAGCTCTTCGAGCAGTTCAAGCAGGACGAACCGTGGGACAGCGCCCACAACAAGAAACTGCTCGCGAAGATGCCGCGCGCCTTCGCCCCCGTCGGCATAAAGACGCGGCAGCCGAACTCGACGTTCTACCAAGTGTTCGTCGGGCCGGGGGCCTTGTACAGCGCCTATTACCTGCCCGTGAGCGGCGGCGTCTGGCGTCCCTTGGCACCTATAGGGGATGTCCCTGCCGTCCCGATGCCTCCGGGTGCCATGACGCCACCTGACCGAAAAAAGAGTGGCCTACCTTCATTCGCGGATGACCTGCAGGACGAAGGCGATATGACGATCTTGGTCGTCGAGGCCGATACCTCCGTGCCGTGGACGAAGCCGGAGGACATCCCCTATGACGCGAAGAAACCGATCCCGGCGCTGGGGGGGCAATTCGCGAACGTCTTCCACGCCGCCTTCGTCAACGGCACCGTTGGCACCCTGTCCAAGACGACCTCCACGCCGAATCTCCGTTTTTGTATCAACCCTCTAGGCGGCGACCTAACCGCCGACGAAGAGAGCGAAACGCCCACGCAGAAGAAGGTTCTCGACGACCTGCGCGGCAAGAACTTCGAACTCAAGGAGGAGGCGCGGATCCTGGAGGACATCCTTGGGGAGGTCAAAATCGAGTTGGTGGACCTCCGCTGGGCCGTCGAACAGAAGAAGATGCTGGCGGCCGATCCCACGGCCCAAGAACTGAAGGCCGAGAAGGAGGCGCTGGAGAAGACCATCAAGGAGGTGCGCGGCGAGGCGCGCAAACTGATTCAAGAGGTCCGCGAGTTGAAGGAAGAGTTGAGGAAGAAGTCGGGGAAGTAGCCCCCTCCGCGCCTCCCCGAAGCCCAGTCGATATTTCGACTGGGCTTCGTGCGTTCATGCCTAGAGTGGGAAGAAGTTTGGCCTGGTTCAGATCGTCGGGTCGCAGCGTACTCCCGCCCGGCCCTAAAGGACCGGGCT
>JANXSH010000412.1 GCA_025356615.1 Planctomycetia bacterium
CTAAAGGGGAGGGGGAGCCGGAGGCGTGTCCCGAGGGCGTAACCTCCCCCCTTGGCTGGTCTTCCTCCCCCTCCCCTTTAGGGGAGGGGGCCGGGGGGTGGGGTCGGACGCTCGTTGGCGTCACCCCTGGACAGTCGTGAAACCACTTCTTAGCCGCGACCCGAAGGGGATCGCGATGCGAACGCGATCCCCTTCGGGTCGCGGCCAAACGACCGCCTGGAAGGGCCGTTCTCCTCAATGAACGAATCACGGGTCACTCCTCGAGACGTAACAAGAGGTCACCTGCCTCGACCTGGGCACCGGGCTGAACGAGCAGCTCGACCACCTCGCCGGAGCGGTCGGCGTGGATGGTCGTCTCCATCTTCATCGCTTCGAGCGAAAAGAGCTTGTCACCGACCGCGACGCGCTCCCCGGCGGTGGCCAGGACGCGCACCACGAGGCCGGGCATCGGGGCGGCGACGTGCAGCGGGTTGCCCGGCTCGGCCTTCCTGCGCGCCGTCGTGCTGGCCCCGAGGGAGCGGTCCTGCACGACGACCTCGCGCGGCTGGCCGTTCAGCTCGAAGAACAGCGTCCGCGTGCCGTCGGCGTGCGGCTCGCCGACGGTGAGGAACTTGACGATCAGCGTCTTGCCGCGCTCGATGTCGATCGACGCCTCCTCGCCCGGCGACATGCCGTGGAAGAAGACGAACGTCGGCAGGACGCTCGTATCGGAATACTTCGCCTGGTGCGCGATCAGGTCCGGCAAGACGCGCGGGTACATCAGGTACGCCATCAGGTCGCGGTCGGTCGGCGCGCGCTTGATCGTTCCCTGGAGTTCGGCGCGGGCCGCGTCGAAGTCGATCGGGGCGAGCGTCGCGCCGGGTCGGCCATCGTTGCCTGCCCGGCCTCGCAGCACCCGACGGCGCAGTTTTTCGGGGAAGCCGCCCGGCGGCGGGCCGAGTCGCCCCTCGAAGAACTCGACCACCGACTCGGGGAACGACAGTTCGCGGGTGCCCTCGTCGATGTCGCGCGGCGTCAGGTTGTTGCTGACCATGAAAAGGGCCATGTCGCCGACGACCTTGCTCGTGGGCGTGACCTTGATGATGTCGCCGAACAGCTTGTTGACCTCGGCATACATCTGGCACACCTCGGGCCATCGCGTGTCCAGGTCCAACGCCTGGGCCTGCTGATAGAGGTTCGTGTACTGACCGCCCGGCATTTCATTCCGATACACGTCCGACTGCGGCGACAGCTGCCCCGTCTCGAACGCCGCGTAGAGGCGGCGCACCTCCTGCCAGTAGTCGGCGGCTATCTGCATGGCACCGCCATCGAGTCCGGTGTCACGCTCCTGGAAGCGAAGCGCTTCGACGACGGCCTGCATGCTCGGCTGGCTGGTCAGCCCGGCGAGCGGGGCCATCGCGCAATCGACGATGTCGATGCCCTCGGTGGCGGCGAGCAGGTAGGAGGCGACCTGCCCGCCGGCGCAGTCGTGCGTGTGGAAGTGGATGGGCAGGCCGATCTCCTGGCGTAGGGCGCGCACCAGCGCCCGCGCCGCGTAGGGCTTACAGAGGCCGGCCATGTCCTTGATCGCGAGGAGGTTCGCGCCGCGCGCCTCGAGGTCTTTCGCGAGTTTGACGTAGTAGGCGAGGCTGTACTTGTCCCGCTTCGGGTCGAGGATGTCGCCGGTGTAGCAGACGGCGGCCTCGCAGAGCATGCCGGTGTCGCGCACTGCTTCGATGGCAAGTTCGAGGTTGGGGAGATAGTTCAGGGCGTCGAAGACGCGGAAGACATCGACCCCGGCACCGGCGGACTCCTTGACGAACGCCTTGACGACGTTATCGGGGTAGTTGGTGTAGCCGACCGCACTAGCGGAGCGAAGGAGCATCTGGAATAAGATGTTGGGGACGAGCTTGCGCATCTCGACGAGGCGCTGCCAGGGCGACTCGCGGAGGAATCGCATGGAGGTGTCGAACGTCGCCCCGCCCCACATCTCGAGGGAGAAGAGGTTCGGCAGGTGGGCCGCGTAGTACGGCGCGACGCCGAGCATGTCGTGGGTGCGGAGGCGCGTCGCCAGCAACGATTGGTGGGCGTCGCGGAACGTCGTGTCGGTGAGGAGCAGTCGTTTCTGATCGCGGACCCAGGCGGCGAACTTCTCCGGCCCGAGTTTACGGAAGAGGTCGCGCGAGCCTTCGGGATGCGTCTCCGATGCCACAGGCGGGGCGATCGCCCGGCGCGGCGTCGTCCGACCGGCGGGGAGCTTGGCGGCTGCCTCGATCGGGCCGTTGACGATCACCTCGGCGATGTAGGTGAGGAGCTTCGTCGCGCGGTCCTGGCGGCGCGGGAGGAAGAACAGTTCGGGCGTCTCGTCGATGAAGCGCGTCGTCACCCGGTAGGCGAGGAACGCCTTGTGCGTGACGAGGTTGATGAGGAACGGCACGTTCGTCTTCACGCCCCGGACGCGGAACTCTTGCAGCGAGCGCATCATCCGGCGGGCGGCGTCGGCGAACTCTAAGCCCTGGGCCGTGACCTTGACGAGGAGCGAGTCGTAGAACGGCGTGATGACCGCGCCGGCGAAGGCGCTGCCGTCGAGGCGGATGCCCATGCCGCCGGGCGAGCGGTAGTTGAGGAGCCGACCGTAGTCGGGGAGGAAATTGCTCGCGGGGTCTTCGGTGGTGACTCGGCACTGGAGGGCGAAGCCGGTCGTGCGGATCGATGCCTGGTCGAGTTTGATCGAGGGGTCACGCAGGGGAAGCCCCTGCGCGATGAGGATCTGGGCGTGGACTATGTCGATGCCGGTGACTTGCTCGGTGACGGTGTGTTCGACCTGGATACGCGGGTTGACCTCGATGAAGAAGAATTCGCCCTTATCGACATCGACGAGGAACTCGGCGGTGGCGGCGTTGTCGAGGCGTACCGCCTTGCCGATGGCGAGGGCGGCGGCGAGGATGCGGTCGCGCAGTCCCGAATCGAGGTTGGGCGCGGGGGCGACCTCCACCACCTTTTGATGCCGCCGCTGGACCGAGCAGTCACGCTCGAACAGGTGGACGAGGTTGCCGTGCTGGTCGCCGAGTAGTTGGACCTCGATGTGTCGGGCGTGCGGGATGAAGCGCTCGAGGAACACGTCGCTGATGCCGAAGGCGCTACCGGCCTCGCGGCGGGCCTGGTCGAGGGCGTCGTCGAGTTGCTCCGCCGTCTGGGCGACGCGCATGCCGCGACCGCCGCCGCCCATCGCCGCCTTGACGATGACCGGATAGCCGAGGGTCGCCGCGATGCCGTGGGCCTCCTCGTTGGAGGCGACGGTCTCCCCGCCGGGGAGGATGGGCACGCCGGCGGCTGCGGCGAGGCGGCGGGCGATGGTCTTGTCGCCGAGTTGCTCGAGGATCTCCGTGCGCGGCCCGACGAAGAGGAGGCCGGCCTCACGCACCGCGCGCGCGAAGGCGGCGTTCTCGGAGAGGAAGCCGTAGCCCGGATGGATGGCGTCGATCTCGTGATCGACCGCGAGGGCGACGAGGGAGGGGATGTCGAGGTAGACGCGGATCGGCTCGCCGGGCTTGCCTGCTTGGTACGCCTCGTCGGCCTTGAAGCGATGCAGGGCGAAGCGGTCTTCGTGCGAATAGATCGCGACCGTGCGGATGCCCAGCTCGTGGGCCGAGCGGAAGATCCGAATGGCGATCTCGCTGCGGTTGGCGACCATGAGCTTGCGCAGCGGTCGGGGAGAGGACTCGGACATTCGCGGCTTCCCTTCAGGGGACGGAGAGGTCTCACTGAAGGGTTTATACGATCAACGATGAGAGGGCGAGAGTGGGGGCGACAAATCGGCACCTTCAGCTCGGAGAATGCTCGTCCTCGAGGCGTTCGAGTTCGGCCACCTCCTCGGCGCTGGCCTGACCTCGACGTACCTTGCGGCTTAGTTCCTTCAGCCGTGCCGTGCCCGTGATTGCCGCATCGGCCTGACGCTTGATCTCGTCGGTCTGGCGTTTGGACTCGTTGACTTGCCGTTCGGCCTCGTCGGCTCGGCGTTCAGCCTCGTCACCTCGTCGTTTCTCCTTTTCGGCCTCGCGTCTGGCCTCGTCACCTAGACGTTTCTCCTCGTCGGCTCGTGACCGCTCGGCCTCCGCTTCAGCATGTTTCACCGCAATGCTCACGAACCGCTTCCCGTTTGGCCCATAGATGGTCATCTCCGGCTGGGTCATCTCGAAGCGAATCCCCATCCGCCGGCTCACATAGGAAGGGATGTCGTGGACCTGCCGGAATGTCGCCTGGCCGCGAACGAATACCTCGAGCTTGTTGGCGTCCGGGTCGTAGATGTAGTATTCCTCGACGCCATACTCGTCGTAGAAGTAGAACTTCTTGGCCATCTCGTCCGTGTCGTTGCTCGGCGATAGGATCTCGAAGGCGACCGTCACCGGCACGTCTTCCTCGAGCCACTGCTTGTACGAGCCACGATGACCCTTGGGCCTGCCGAATACGATCATCACGTCGGGGGCGGCACGCTCTTCCGAGTGCTTATCGGGATACCACAACAGGTCGCCCGCGATGAAGACATCCGGTCGGCCGGCGAACATCGCCGTCAGGTTGCCTTCGATCAACTGGATCCACTCGTACTGCTTCGTGTTGTCCGCCATGCGCTTGCCATCGCTGTCCGGGTGGGTGATCGGCTCGAACCCTCGAATGCCGGTCGAAGAAAGGATGGTCATGCTTCTCCTCCTGCGAGTCTTGGTCGATTTCCCTGGCATCGTACTCCGACCCGCCTCGTCGTGGCCAGGTCAATAGAATGTCACGGCAACAAATCGCGAACGGCGAGCGCCGCGATGACGACGCCATCGAGGAGGAACGACACGCTCCCGCCGAGTGGCACGTCGTCCCGCCGGGCATATGCGGGCGAGGCCGTGGGGCCGGTCGGGAGGGTGTAGACCTCGACCTGCCGATCGACGAGGTTGATGACCCAGTAAATCTCGATCCCAGCGCGGGCGTAGATACGCGCCTTGTCGGTCCGGTCGAACGCCAGCGTACTGTCGGAGACTTCGACGACGAGGCCGACCTCGTCGGCTCCGGGGTGGCTCGTGAGATAGCTGCGACGTGTGCCTCGGGCGAGGCAGACATCCGGTTCCGGGACACTATCCGAGAGTGTCAAGGCGGACTGATCGCGAACGCACCAGCCAGGAGGCAGCACTTCGCGGAGGAGATCCGAGACCAGTTGAATGGTGCCGTCGTGAGGTGGATTGCGGGACATCTTGTTCACCACATGGCCTTCGATCAGTTCGACATCATCGTTCTCGTCGAGGATCCCGGCCTGGATCATCTGGTGATATTCCTCGACGGAGAACAGCGTGAGGGTGGACATAGTGGCTCCTTTCCTTTGCTCGAATCATATCTCGCCATGCCATGCCCCTCCAGCCCGAATTGACACGCGGGACCGTCGCTCTACAATCCATGATTCATCGAACCTTTTGCATCCGCGAGTGCCGACCCGTGTCATCACCATCCGACTTCGAAGCCGTCCGTTCCGAGAAGCTCGCCGCCATCGAGGCCCTGGGCATCGACCCCTGGGGGGGCCGATTCGATAACGCCACGCCCATCGGCGATGTCCTGAAACTCCCCACCGATGTCCCCGACGACCAGCGACCCCGCGTCAAGGTCGCCGGCCGAATCGTCCTGCGGCGCGACAGCGGCAAGGTCCACTGGGTCGATCTCTGGGACTGGTCCACGCCCCTGCGCCCCAACAAGGAGACGAACGAGGACGAGCGCGGCAAGATCCAGGTGATGATGGGCCAAAAGCAGATCGGGGCGGACGGCTGGACACTGGCGCAACTGCTCGACCTCGGCGACCTCCTCGGCGTCGAGGGCGTCTTCGGCAAGACGCGCACGGGCGAGCCGACCATCTTCGCGGACAAGCTCACGATCCTCGGCAAGTCGCTCCTGCCGCACCCCGATAAGCACTCGGGCATGCAGGACGTGGAGTTCCGCCTCCGACACCGCTACCTCGATCTCATCTACAACCCCGAGACGCTCGACCGCACCAAGAAGCGCATCGGCATCATCCGCACCATCCGCCGCTACCTCGACGATCGCGGCTTCGTCGAGGTCGAGACGCCGACGCTGCACGCCATCGCGGGCGGGGCGGCGGCGCGGCCGTTCGTGACGCACCACAACGCCCTGGACACCGAACTCTACCTGCGCATCGCACTCGAGCTGCACCTCAAGCGCCTGCTCGTCGGCGGCATCGAGCGCGTCTACGAGATCGGCCGGGTGTTCCGCAACGAGGGCATCAGCACCCGGCACAATCCCGAATTCACGATGATGGAGCTGTACCAGGCGTATGGCGACTATCGCTCCATGATGGACCTCACCGAGGGACTCATCGTCGCCTGCGTCGAGTCGCTCGGCGGCGGGATGAAGATCCCGTATGGCGAACACGTCGTCGATTTCACGCCCCCCTGGAGGCGGGCGAGCTACGCCGACCTGTTCGCCGAACACGTCGGCGTGGCGATGAGCGACAAGGAGGCTTGCGCTCGCGTCGCGGCCCAGAAGGGCTACCCGACGGCGGGCAAGCACCCCGATGTCGTGATTCAGCACTTGTTCGAGGAGTGCGTCGAGGATAAACTCGCCGGGCCGGTGTTCGTCCACGACTATCCGGCATCGCTGTGCCCGCTGACGAAGCGTCAGCGCGCCGACCCCGAGATCGCCGAGCGGTTCGAGCTGTACGTTCGCGGCATGGAGTTGGCGAACGCCTACACCGAACTCAACGACCCGATCACCCAGGAGCAGACGTTCCGCATGCAACTCGCGGGCATGCCCGAAGAGGACTCGATGGCCAAGATGGACGACGACTTCGTGCGTGCCCTCAAGCACGGCATGCCCCCGGCCGGCGGCCTGGGCGTCGGCATCGACCGGCTCGTCATGCTGCTAACCAACACCCAGACGATCCGCGACGTGATCCTGTTCCCGCTACTAAGGCCAGGCAGGTAGGGTGGGTCGAGCGAAGCGAGGCCCACCAGATGTGCGACAGAACCTTTCACGATTGATTCGATGGACGAAACGGTGGGCCTCGCTTCGCTCGACC
>JANXSH010000416.1 GCA_025356615.1 Planctomycetia bacterium
GGTCGAGCGAAGCGAGGCCCACCACCAGCCCTCGATGTCAAGTAAAGGGTGAAGCCAGTGAAGTGCTGGTGGGCCTCGCTCCGAACGACCCACCCTACGACCGGATGTTCATGAGGTAGACCCACAGCCTCGGGCACACCATTTGCCTCATGCCTCTCGCTGTCTCGTTGCGTGGAGTCAGGACACGGCTCCTTCGCCGGGAGATCCTACGGAGGCTCGTTCATGAAACGCCTGATTATCATCGTGGTGGCATCCCTGCTCTTGCTCGGAGTCGTCTCCCTGATCGGGGTGCGTGTCTACCTCGGGACCAATAGCGCCCGTCTGCTCATCGTCGAACAGCTCGCCGCCCAACTCGGCGGCAAGGTCCAGATCGATTCGCTCGTTGTTTCCACCTTCGGCTCGAGTCGTGTCCGAGGCATACGAGTCGCTGATGGCGACGAGCCGGACCCGTTCCTGGTGATCGACACCGTGGACGCCGACCTCTCGGCCCTGAGCATCCTCTTCGGCAGGCACATGCCGAGCCAGCTCGACGCGGACGGGGTGCGTATCCTTCTGCGTTTCGACCCCTCGGGGAAGCTCCTCACGAAGCTGCCCGCGTTCGCCGGGGGCGGCCCGACGCCGAGCGTCCACCTGCGCGACGGTCAGTTGACCCTGAGTCAGCAGGGCCGACCGCCGCTCGTCGTTCAGGGGATCGAACTCGCGATGAGTAACTCGGAGAAGGAAACCCTCACGGGCCACGTCGAGGATCCGGTCTTCGGCACGCTCAGCGTCACTGGGCACGCGGGTGACGCGCTCGCGCTGTCCCTGCGCGGAACGACCCCTCGCATCACCCCGGCGATGTTGCGCGACCTCCCGTTCGTGCCCTCTCAGGTGTGGCAACAGATCGAGGCCGAGGGGACCGAAGTGCCGCTCGAACTCGATTTCACGTTCCGCAAGTCGGCCCCGGAGGTGGTCTACCGTGTCGGATTCGGAAAGGCGCGAGTTCGACTCTTACAACCCGACCGGCCCGCGCTGGAGGTGTTCCCGGCGAAGGCGGTTTTGGGTGGCGCGGCGGGCGACTTCCACCTCGACGGCACCATCGACGACCCCTACTGGGGCGACTGGAACGTCCGCGTCCGCGAGGCCGCCGACAACCTGACCCGCATCGACCTCGATACGCCCTCGACGAACGTCGATCAGCAGAAGCTCCAGGCACTGCCCTATGTGCCGAAACACGTCTGGGAGGAGGTCCGCGCCACGGGCAAGACCGGAGTGAAGGTCGCGGTTCGCCTCCCGGCGGACGGCACCGTGAAGTATCGGGTCGATCTCGACGTGAGCAAGGCCGACATCGGCGTCACGGCGATCGGACTCGAGGCCACGGGGGCGGCTGGTCGCGTCATCGTCGAGGATAATCTGGTCAAACTGGAGAAGGTGACGGGGAACACCGGCAAGGGCCAGATCGCGACGACCGCCGACCTGGACTTCCGCAAACCGCCCTCGAAGATGGCCTTCGCTGTCGATATCAAGGGCGTCGATCTCCACGAGCTGCCGAAGAAGTGGGAGCTTCCCAAACAGATCGAGGGCAAGCTATCCGGGCAAGCGAACGTCGTCGTCACACTGCGCGACGGCGCGGGGCCGGACCTCCGGGGTAGCGGCGAGGCCCGGATCGATGAGGCCAAGCTGGCCGGCTTCCCGACGGCGAAGCCGATCACGTTGAGCCTCCAGGGCGACGGCAAGCGCTTCCGCTTCACCCCGCGAATCCCCGTCCTTTCGTCCATCCTCTCGATGATCCTCCTCCAGGCTCCGGTCGAGATGCCGGTCATCGCACGGGCGGCGAAGGCCGACTCGATCGACGAGGCCGTCGGGCAGGCGCTCGGGGGGGTCGCCACGCTGACGCGACGGGTCGCGGACGGGTCCGTCGAAGGGCTGCGTCGGCTCGCCGCAGTCGAGACGATCATGCGCTCCAAGGAGACCCAGTACCTCGACGCGAATGTCAAACTCGACGACGTGGACCTCGCCGAGTTGGCGAAGCGCCTCGAACTGGGCCTCCCGTTCACCCTCGAGGGCCGACTCAGCCTCGAAATCCTGCTGGGCATCCCGATCAACGACGCGGCTAGCATGAAGAACTATCGACTGAACGGCTCCGCGTCGTCGTCCCGGCTCGTCGTCGCGGGGCTGGAGATGCGAGACCTGAAGGCACGCATCGACTACTCCAAGGGGATCCTGCGCCTGGGCGAATTTACGGGGAAGGTGGTCCAGGACAAGGAGTCGGGCACGTTCGCGGGGTCGGCCCGGATGCAGGTGGTGCCGCGCGGCGAACTGTCCGTCGAGGGCAAGATCGACGCCCTCCCCGCCACCGCCCTCGCGCGCGTCGTCCCAGCGCTCCAGAAACGACTCGCGGGCAAACTCAGCGGCCAGGTCAAGGCGGGCGTCGCCGTCGATAAGCTGGCCGACCCCGCCGCCTGGCGTGGGACGGCCCAGGTGACGAGCAACGACCTCCAGGTCTTCGGCGTGCCCCTGCGGTCGCTCTCAGCGGAGGCCGTCCTCGCCGAGGGCAAGGCTACGGTGAAGGACGCCAAGGCCGAGGTGTACAAGGCCCCGCTCACCGCGTCGGGCAGGTTCGACCTCGCCGACACGACGTATGACGCCACCTTCCGCCTGAAGGGGGCGGACCTCGCCCGGCTGGCGGCCCAACTCCCGCCGGGGCTGGGCCTCCAGGGGTCGGGCGACCTCACGGGGAGCGTCAAGGGGTCGATCCAGTCCGGAAAGCTCGCCGGGAGCGGGTCGATCGCGACGCGCGGCGTCCAGGTGGGCAAGGTGCGCCTCGAAGAGGTCGGCGCGGACTGGGCGCTCGAGGGCGACACGCTCCGCCTCAGCAAGATCAGCACCTCCCTCTACAAGGGAGCGGCCACCGGCTCGGCGGAGATCCAGCTCGGCAGCGCGAAGGGGAAGGTCAAGGTCCGCCTCGAGAAGCTCGACGCCGCCGTCCTGAGCAAGGCCATCGAGGGCGTGCCGATCAAACTCGAGGGCCAGGTGACGGCAGACGCCGACATCGAATTCGAGCCGGCCGGCGCGCGGACGAAGGTGGTCGGCCATGTGGACCTGAGCGCCTCGAAGTTACGCCTCCAGGGGATCTCGACGCAGAAGCTCACCGGCAAGATCGAGTGGAAGGGCGACGCCCTCGACTACCGCCTCCAGGGTGAGACGCTCGGCGGCAAGTTCAGCGTCGATGGCGTCTACCCGCCCCCGCCGCGAAGCCCCGCCGGCCAGCCGCACGGCTGGTTGCGGCTCGACCGGCTGTTGCTCGAGCGCATCGTCCGGGCGGCTCGCCTGGGGGAATCGTGGCGGCACCTCTCCGGAGTCATCTCGCTCAGCTTTCCCTATCGCTTCGACGGGCCGGACAAGGTGCCGGTCGGCATGGGCCGATTCGAGGTGCGCGATCTCCGCTGGTTCGAGACCGAACTCGTAGACCAGGCGCGTGGGGACATCCGCCTGGGACGTAACGGCCTCTCCATTCGCGAAGTGGACAACACGTTCGCCGGTGGCCAGTTGCGTGTCTCGGGGCTGTATCGATTCACCCAACCGCCGCGCGGCTGGTTCAACGTGCAACTGACCGGGGCCG
>JANXSH010001177.1 GCA_025356615.1 Planctomycetia bacterium
AGCCTCGAGTATCTCGTCGGATAGTTTGCGGGCGTCTGGCAGGGTGATAGTCATGATACGTTCCTCCTTCTTCCCTCTATACTTATTATACGCTGGTCCAACCTCCACTTATTGATGATCTATCGGGCCGGGGTAATATACTGCGAGAAGTCAGGATAGCCTAGATTTCGCCCCACCCAGCCTCGCCTGAAAGCTGACCACGTCGCTGCTGCGGTCAAGGCAATCATCGCCCTTCAGCCCTCGGATGCCGCCCGGCTGATCGCGGCGTGGGTCATCTCTTTCAGATACCAGTTCGCCGACCTCTTTTCCGCCCTCGCCTGCCCGCCGAGCCATTCGATAATATTACCAAAGACCGAAACAATGTCAGTAATTACGGTCCAGCGGCGTATCGGGCGCGGGGATGGCGGAAGTGACTTTTGACGTGTGCGGGGAGGCCCAGCGGCCCGCGCATGAATCGCTGGATCCGGGACCGGAGTCTTTCCTTGCTGTCCGGCAAGCCCTGGGCGTCGATCTGGCCCTCTCGGGCCGTTGTCCAGGTACTCGTCCGCGTTCGACTCCGGTGCCCGACGCGGCAAGCAGGACGACTCGATCCGGGCGTTGTGGGCCGCCACTCACGCAGCCACCGCAGCCGTATCGTGCGCCCTCAGCCCGTCCACGACCGAGAATACCTTCCCCGCCGTACTCCGCAGCAGCCTGCCCAGCGCACGATGGGCAGCGAGGCGTTCGTCGTCCGGGAGTAGGTCTCGAACGGGCGTCTGGCAGGGTGATCGTCAGGATACGTTCCTCCTTCTTCCCTCTATACTTATTACACACTGCTCCGCCATCGCCTTATTGAGCATCTATCGGGCCGGGTTAATAACAAGTCCTGGCGCTTCACGGTGCCACCACGTCGGCCGGCTCTTCGGACACCTCCGTACTCGCACGCAGGTGCAAGTAGGTCGGTTCTTCCAGGTCCATTTCGGCGTCGCTCGCCGTCGGATCGGGCTGCGGTAGGGCTTGCCCCATCTCCATCCGTGTCTCCGCGACATCGATCAAGGCGATCGTGAGCATCCGTCGTGTCTCGGCGAGATCGAGTCCGCAGGTGATTGCCGCCGGGAAGTCCAGACCCTGAGCGTGGACGCCGCCGTTCACGAACTTGTAACCCGCCTTGTATTGCAACATTACCCTTGTCCTGTTGGACTCGCTGATCTCAGTCATCGAGGCCCACCTGGCGACGTAGTCGCTGGCATACTTCGGACCACGGGATGCCCGCCTTCCCGCTCTCGGAGGGCGCGGTGATTCGCGGGCTGTTGTAGGAATGAGCGAGAGGCCAGGAGGTTCACCTCATGGCCTCTCGAAGGGGCTTCACGTCAGCGGCCGAACGCACCGTAGGCGCTCCGGAATCCACTGTAGCCTGGATAGCTACTGGTGTAGCCGCTGCCGTATCCCGAGTAGCCGCTGCCGTATCCGCCATATCCCGAAGAGGGGTAGGACGACGTGTAGCCTGCGCCGGGGTAGGCGTAGCCACTCGAGGCGTAGGGCTGATACGCGGGGACGTAGTAGGCCGGGGCCGCATAGGATGACGTGCACGCCTGGCCACGGCGGTGGAACGCGCTGGCGTCCTGGGTGTAGACGGCCGCGATGGCCAGTGCCGCCACGAGGGCGATGGCGTAGGACTTGTTTCGCATTGCTGATCCTCCTGTCCCTTGCTTGGTAGCCCGTTCCTGCCTTTCGACGAGGCTGCGGGCCGTGATATCGAACTCGAGTCATCGAAGCAGCAATCGTGCCATCGGCCCGCAGCCCCGAATGGACCTGGATTCGTCACGAATCATCGCGAGGACCGGAAACGACTTGCGCGGGGATAGGAAACGCCGTTCACGAGTCGGTCGAAAGAACGATGCCGGCAGTGCGCACCACGCGATCGTTCACAGGTAGAGTTCGACGCGCATGAAGAAATGCGGGTGCGTCTCGAACATCCGCGCCGCAGTGCGGAGCGTGGTAACACGGTCCGCGTGGGTGGGATCCTCCAGCGTCGGCATCGTGTCATAACAGGGGAAGTTCTGGAGCAGCTCTTCCCGCAGTAGCAAGGCCCGCACCTTGTGGATGCGATCCTCGCCGGCCTTCTCGCAGGTCAGGAACAGCCGGTAGCGGAGGATCTGCACCGGCTGGCCGGCGTCGTAACGAATGACGCCCGCGCTGAATCGCTCCGAGAAGGAGCTGAGGACGAAGTCGAGCAGGAACCAGCAATCGTCCAGGGCCAACGGCAAGAGGGGGTTGTCCAGGGTGGTCTGCGCCGCGGCGGCGCGGATCTTCTTCACGGCGATGGGGTTGAGGAAGACCTCCTCCAGCGAGCGCTCGGTGAGGGAGCGGATCTTCAGGCAGCCGTCGATGATGCTGTTGACGCCGATGTTGATTCGGCCCTGGAAGCTCTTTTGCGACCACTCCTGGCGGGCGCGGTATTGCCCCAGGAGCCGACCCACGACGAAGGAAAGCACGGTCGTACACAGGAAGATCAGGATCCCCGCGCCCCACTTCAGGAGGAAGTCCGTCCACAAGGGAGGGGAGATCGGATCCGTCGCGAAAAAGGACACGGGCAGACTCCAAGGGTGCGACGGGGAACGATTCCCCCTTGATCGATGCGATAGGCGTGGACGACGCAGTTCTCCCGGAGGGTATCCGGCGAGCAATGTCATGGCCATCCCTGCTCAGGGCTGTTGGTTGATTCCGTAACTCGGTGGCCTTCGGAAGGAAATCGAGAAAAGCCGCACCATCTAGCTTGGAGTTACGGAATCAAGCAACAGCCCTGCAGCCCTGCCGCCCTGTCATACAGACGTTCATCGAGGCTGGCCGTTACATCGGCCCGACGAGAATCACGCCTGGGTGTTTCAGTGATGCTGAAGAGTCTTGACCCCACTCCCCTTGTCAGGAGGTACTTGATTATTACTCCGGCACGGAAGGAACGCACTACGATGCGTGTACCCACCCTGAAATTTCTGCCTGAAATCGCAGGCGATCTCTCTGAACGAATTGACCTTTCATGCCGGGGTAATAGTGACTCTTGCCTATTCATGTAGACCTCGGTAATTTATCTGCCTGATCTCTCGAAAAGCTCATTGGAGGGCTGCATATGGGCGGGAACGCAATCCTCGGGAAGACCAGCCTCTGGACTTCGCTGGCCGGAATCGTCCTGCCAATCTGCCTCGCTGTCCTCGCCACCGTGTTCGTCGATGACCGGAAAAAATTGGACCCGTGCATGAACCTCTGCGGTCTGTTATTCGTTCTCCTGGAGGTGGCCGCTCTCGGCTGCGGTCTCGGAGCGATAGGCACGGCGGCTGGGAAAGGCGGGCTGGCCATCGCGGGCGGCCTGCTCCTGCTCATTGGTATCGCCTTCACCGTCTATCTAACTTCGCCGATCTAATAGAATGTGATTCGGTGCCCCCTGGCCAAGCAGTTTCGGCGTAGAGAAGCTGACATCGTGGCCAAGTCCCCATTCCGTGACGGACTAGAAATCATCATCCCCTTGATGCCGAGCTTACGGCTATGCGGCTCTCGAGTTCTTCGACGATCGCAATGCACAGATCGGTATCCTCTGCTTCTGCCCGACGCGGGTGTGGCAAAACTTTCGGGGGCGCGACGAACCGGGAGCGGACGCGCCTCGTTCCCAGGCTCCGCCTGGTAACGGGCTGCCTCGAAGGCTCCGCCTGCTCTTGGAAGAGGGGGCGCTGACCGCTCCTCATGCCTCGCCGGAAGATCGAAGAGCAGGCGGAGCCTTCGAGGCAGCCCGTT
>JANXSH010001213.1 GCA_025356615.1 Planctomycetia bacterium
GGAGCCTGCCGATGCGCTGCTCTCCGAGCGCGAGGCGGCCTCACAACTCGGCCTGTCGCGCCACGCCGTTCGGACCGCGTATTACCGCGCCTGCACTTACCTCATCGGCCGCCTGCCGAGTCTCGGCCTGGACCCCCCGGAGAATCGCCCGTGAACGACTTCACCCCGGAAGAATTGCGCCAACTGGTCGCACGGCTCGATCCGAACGTCATGGCTCCGCCCCGCGCGGCGGAGGAACTGGCGCGGATCCGCCTGGAACACCCCGCCCTCGCCGACGCGGCTCGGAGGTTCCGGGCAGATTTGGCTCGGCTCTACGGCGAGATGGTCAGCCTGACACCCCACGCCCAGCACGAGCGATTGATGAGGGTGCAAGAGGAAAATGCCGACCTCGCCGCACGGCTGGCGGAGGATCTCCACATCACCATCCATCAGGTCGCGAGGCTCGACACCGGGCAGATCCCGCCGGAGGCGTTCCAGGCGTCCGTTCCCCCGCGCTACACGATCGAGCGCGAACTGGGTCGTGGCGGCATGGCGGTCGTCTACCTCGCCCGCGACTCGGTCCTCAACCGCCGCGTGGCGCTGAAGGTAATCCGCAGTGCTCCGATCGTGGGCACGCCCGAGCGCGCGCAGGCCGAGGCCGAGGCCGTCGCCCGGTTGCAACACCCGAACATCGTCCAGATATTCGACCGGGGCGACTACCTGGGCCATGCGTACTTCAGCCTGGAATATTGCCCCGGCGGCAACCTCGCCGACCACCTGGGCGGACACCCGATCCCGGCGCGGAGCGCTGCCGAGTTGGTTCGCACACTCGCCGAGGCCATCCAGACCGCCCACGACGCGAGGATCATTCACCGCGACCTCAAGCCCGCGAACGTCTTGCTCCTCGCGCTGGTCGCACCCTCCTCCCCATCGGTATCCGGGACGGCAACGACCGTCCTCCTACGCCAAAATCGGGTCACGCCGAAGGTCGCCGACTTCGGCCTCGCTCGCTTCCTCGACCGGGACGCGCTGTCTCAAGAAGGGATGATCGCCGGCACGCCCTCGTACATGGCCCCCGAGCAGGCCCGAGGCGATCGGGATCTCGGCCCTGCGGCAGACATCTACGCCCTGGGGGCGATCCTCTACCATTGCCTGACGGGTCACGCCCCCTTCGCCACCGGATCCGTCCAGGGGACGCTCGACCTGGTCTGTAACGCGGAGCCGGTCCCGCCGAGGCGGAACGACCCCGACATCCCCGCCGACATCGAAGCCGTCTGCCTGAAGTGCCTCGAGAAAAGCCCCAAAAGACGATACGAGAGCGCCGAAGCCCTGGCCGACGATCTGGGCCGATTCCTCGACGGACTCCCGACGATCGCCCGCCCGTTGGGGTACGTCGGACGGGCCTGGAAGCTCTTTCGTCGTCGGCCGTTGATCTCCTCGCTCACCGCCGCGTTGATCCTCGCCGTGTTGGTCGGTAGCGGCAAGGCGGTGCAAGCGGCGCGGGCCGATAGCAAGCGTCAGGAGATCGAACTGTCCGCTGCGAAGGAGCTAGCCGCCCTGGCAGAGAAGGCCGTCCAGGTGGAGAAGCAGCAACGGCACGACGATCAGGTCACGACGGCTCGCATCCTGGCCCAGCGGGGCAACTGGAAGGACGCCCTGCCGATGTACGACGAGGCGATCGCGCGCGACCGGCCCGACCGCGCGGACCTCGAGGTCGAGCGGATGCCCGGCTGGTTGCTCATGAAAGCCACGCCCTCGATCCAGGCCGAGTTCACGCGCCTGCTCGGGCTGATCCCCAAGGCCCCCGCCGAGCGAGCGGCCCTGATTCGACTGCACTACGGCGACTTCCTCCACTCGGACATGGCCCGCCTGGATGAGGCGAGCAAATTCGTAGGCGATGCGCTGGCGTCGGGCAAACTCAGTCCGGCGAACACCGAGTATGCCAAAGGTTTGCTCTGCCCCCGAACGACCGAGGCGCTGGCCTGCTTCCGCAAGGCGATCGCCCTCGCGCCGGTCCACCCGCGCGCCCATCACGCCCTCCTGCTGACCCACCTCATTAGGGGCGAACTCGACAAGACGCGCGAACGCGCCCGCTTCATCGAGGACCGCTTCCCCGACGACACGGTTTCACACCTGGCCCGCTCCTTGGCCGACCTGATGGACGGCGAATACGCCCGGTCAATGGCCGACCTCGATCCGCTCGATCGCCATTGCTCCCCCGAGCGTATGAAGGCCATTCGCACCTTCATGACGCAGCTCCATTCCGTGCATCGTAGCTTCAACCTCGAGGGGAAGAATGATGCGCAGATGATTGCCAGCACTCCCGCCTTCCTCCGCATGCTCCACCTCGCCCAACAGCAGGACAACAGCACCAACCCCTTCCCCTTCAACATTCCCGTCTCCCGCTGGCTCCTGATCTCGCTGAACAACTTGATGGAGGGGGCCAAAGCCTCGCTGTTCCTCGTCGTGCCGGTCGAAATTTCCATCAACCAGGCGGTCCAACTCCTCGAGCCGATCTGCACCGACCACGCGGAACCTGTCCTCCACCAGATGCTCGGCACGGCGTATCTCAAGTTGGCCCACATCCACAACAAGGCGAAGCGACCGAAGGAGTGCGTCGAGGCGATGGAGAAGGCCAGCGGTTGCTACCGCCGCGGGGCCTTCGGCCCGACCCTGGCCCCCCGGACATCGATCCGATACACGAACCTCTTCCTGGCGCTCCAGACGGACTGCATCACCCTCTTGGGGCACGCGCAGAAAGAGCACCCGTTGTCCGAGGGGCGGGTTCGGGAGTTGCAGCAGCGTGTCCAGAGCCTGTTGCCGGATCTCCTCATCCAGGGGCGGCTGTTCCCCGAAGCCCGCTCCGAATTCTTCGCCAGCCAGCAAATCATGCAACACATCCCGCAGTCGATCGCATTCCTTCTGATCGAG
>JANXSH010001235.1 GCA_025356615.1 Planctomycetia bacterium
GTCGGCGTGGTGCAGCAAGTATACCGCCCTGGCACCACCCGCGACCGCGAGGACGAGGAGCAAGAGGAAGAAGTCCGTCGGCCTAAATCGCCGCAATTCAGCCATGTGAAAGGTCTCGTGAGGTGTCGATCAACGCCATGACGCATCATAGACCATGCGCGGGGAGTGTATCAAGGTGAAGGCGAATCGCTTGCCTCTTGCCCCTGGACCGGGTATCTTCGAGTATATAGCGCGCCGCCGACTCCTGGGAGACCTGCCATGTCTCGTCGTATTCTTGGATTGCTGGTGATCTGTCTCGCGTTCGCCTGCCTGCCGCCGCAGGCGAGGTCGGCAGACGACGAGGAGCCGAGTTTCCTCGACAAGAAGCTCTCGCACTGGCTGGGTCTCCTCGAAACCGGCAAGGACGCGAAGACCCGGCGACAGGGAGTCATCGCCATCGAGCAGATCGGCCCCGCGAGCAAGAAGTCGTTGCCCGCATTGCTCAAGGCGATGCAAGACAAGGAGACCATCGTCCGAAAGGCGGCGACTCGCGCGGTCGGTCGGACCATCGCCAAAATCGTCGAGGAGGCGCGATCCAAGAAAGAAGACGCCCCGCGATTCGACACCGCGCGCGACGCGCTCGCCGCGGCGCTTCGGACCGACAAGGAGCCTGATGTCCGCGAAGCCGCCGCGTTGGCGATCGGCGACCTCGGTACGGATGCCAAGCCCGTTCTGGGTGCCTTGACCCAAGGATTGAAGGACAAACACGCGCCGACCGCCAAGGCCGCCGCCTCGTCCATGCGCCGAATCGGGACGGCGGCCCGCGACGCCCAGGCCGAGTTGCAAGTGCTGCTCGCCGACAAGACGGCGGACAAGGACGCCCGCACGGATGCCGCGATCGCCCTCGGGCAGATCGGCGCGGACATCAAGCAGGCGCTCCCCGTCCTCGAGGAAGTTCTCGCGGACGCCAAGGCCGAGGCGACGCTTCGCAAGGCGGCGGCCGACTCCATCGGGAAGATGGGCAAGGACGCCGCCGAGGCGAGCGCCTCGCTCGGGGCGGTTCTCGTCGCCAAGGACAGCACCAGTGCCCTCCGTCTCGCGGCCGTCAACGCGATCGATCAGATCGGGCCGGACGCGAAGGCGGCGATTCCCGCGCTCATCTCCGCCATCGCGGACCCCGTTCTGATCAGGTCGTTCGGCGATGACGCGCGATTCATCCGCGGCCAGGCGATGCACGCGCTGGGGCAGATGGGCAAGGAACTCGATAAGAAACGCGCCGAGGGGGTCAAGGCGATTCTCGTCGCGAGTGAGGATCCGAGCATCGAAGTGTGCGTCGCCGCCATCGAAACGCTCGCGGCGATGTACCTCGACGGCTACGGCGGCCTCCAGGAGGATGTCGTCAAACGCCTCGATGCGATCATCCGCCGAGAGGGGCGTAAGGCGATCCGCGACGCGGCCGAGGCGGCACTCGCGAAGATCAAGCCGAAGAAGTGAGTCGGGAAATAAGCTGGCTCATTCTGCCAGAATGCGCCGGTAGGTGATCCGCTCTCGGTCGAACACGCCGAGGCCGAGTTGCCCTGCGAGGACGACATGGTCCGGTTGACGGACGTTGAATGCCTCGCTCGTCCGGCCCTGGAACATGTTGTTCGTCGCCGCCGTCATGGTGACACTCGCCAGCGGGTGGCCGCCAGCCAGCGGCGCGACGCTGGAGGCGTAAGGGGTCGCGGGGGTCCGGTAGAGGAGGCCCATCCGTTCGACGGGTGCCCAGCCTTCCTCGGCCCGTTTCCGGTCGAGGATGTCCCAGCAGACGTGATCCATCGCGACGGGGTCGGTCGCGAAGAAGAGCGACTTGCGCCGCCAGGTGCCCCAGGTGGCGTTCCAGGGGCCGGGGCCGCCCTCGTAGACCCCGATGAGGCCGTCGAGGATGTGGAGCGTCGCCTTCTGGCGGAGGCGGTGTTGAGACACCGCGTGGGGGATGAACGTGTTGCACTGGTTCGGCCCGAGGATCTTGCCCGGCAGGCCGAAACCGTGGGCGATGCCGGAGATGTGGCTCCGGGCGACGTTGTTGTTCATGCCGTGCGACATATTCTTGAGCGCGAAGGTCACGCCCGCCGAGCGGTGGTCCTTGAGGACGGGCAGCGTAACCATCTTGTTGACCATGCGCGAGACGATCATCGACAGGTGCGACCGGAATCGCCGGTCGTCGCGCTCCGAGTGTTCGGGGGCCGCGAAGCCCATCGACGTGAATACGTCGGGGTCGTAGCCGACGACGTGCGACTCGACATCGGACGAGAGCCGGGCACATTCTTCGTCCCGGCCGCGCACGTCGAGTTGTGTGTTCGTGTAGCCCAGCGCCGAGCAGAGCCAGCGGACTCCGGGCAGCTCGCGCTCCACGAGATCCTTGTAACCCGCGTTGCAGAACTCATCGGCGTAGCGCTCGAAGACGATGATATCCTGGGGCAGCACCCCGACCCCCATCAAGCTGCGGACGACCTTGACCACGAGGGCGAAACTGGAGATGCTACCGACCGCCTGGGACGTGGGGGACGGCTTCTTGCCTACGGGGTTGACCTTGATCCCGACGACATCGCCGCGCGAAAACATCGATGCCCAGGCCGAGCGCGCATCGCCCGGCTCGTAGCCCGTCAACTCGGCCATACCGCGATCGACCATCGTCCCGACCGTCGGTGCGTGGATTTCGTTCTCCATCGACACGGCAAGGGGATGATGCACTTCGATGACCCGACCCGGATACCGGCCCGGCATGATGTCGCCCGCGGACAACCCCGAACGCTCCGTCGATCGCTCTGGCGTCACCGGATCGAGGGCAGGCGTGAGCAGCGGAAAGGTTCGCCCCGCGAGCCAGGTGAGGGGTACGCCGACGCCTAGTCCCGCCGCCGCCCCCAGGAGGAACCCTCGTCGTGTGATGCCGAATCGTGCAGTGGTCATGGGGTGTTCCGGCAGGGTATATCAAGGTGGAAGATAGTATATCGTAGCCTATCGAGCGGGCGGGGGGAAGGGTGGCAATTGGACATCGAGTCGGCTAACATAAATGGACGAAGTGCTACACGGGGACATAGGCACTGTCGGAGGTGCGGTTCCCCGACATTCATGCCGGGGAACCATGCTTCGAAGCGTTTGATATGCCCTGGAAGCGTAGCGAGTCGATGCTGACCATCGAGAAGTCTTGGGGCATGTTCTCCCCGAAGCGCGAGGCACATCTTGCACTGTCGGCGTGGACAGCCGCCGCCAAGCGGCCCTAAAACGAGGAGTCCCCATGTCGGAGAAACCTCCCCCCAATGTCGCCCGGCAACTCGCGCAGCATCTGGAGAGCCTGCGAAACGCCGGGGTCGAGTTCGTCCCCGGTGCCACACCGGCGGAGCCGAGGCCGGCAGCGCCAGCCCCACCGCGACGACTGTCCGGCCCGACGGCGCTGCCCACGGTGATTCCTACGCTCACTGTCCCGATGCTCCAAGTCGAGGCTCTTCCCCAGGACGAAGCCCAGCAGCGGATTCAGCAGCTCGCCAACCTCGCGAAGCAAGTCGCCCGATGTGTCCGCTGCCCGCACCTCGCCTCGACGCGGACACAAACCGTGTTCGGCGTCGGGCCACTCGACCCCGACCTCTGCTTCGTGGGCGAAGCCCCCGGCGCGGATGAGGATCGCGTCGGCGAGCCGTTCGTCGGCGCGGCGGGACAACTCCTCACGCGCATCATGATAGCCTCCGGTCTGTCGCGCGAGGAGGTGTTCATCTGCAACATCCTCCGCTGTAGGCCGCCGGGCAATCGCACGCCGACGCCGGAAGAGGCCGGGCATTGCAGGGAGTGGCTCGAAAAGACGATCGCCCTGGTTCGCCCGCGCTTCCTCGTCGCCTGGGGAGGGACGGCGGCGACGAACCTCCTCGGCACGACCGTCGGCATCACCCGCCTGCGGGGCAAATTCTACGACTACAAAGGCATTCCGGTCCTGTGTACATTCCACCCATCCGCTCTATTTCACGCACCGGAGAAGAAGAAGGATGTCTGGGAGGACATGAAGACGCTCATGGCGCGCCTGGGCCGGCCGATTCCGGGCAAAGCATAGGTCGCGAGGGCATATTCGTTTCAGCAACGCTCAGAGTATGTGACTGATTTGGCGAGCCGGGAGCGTAACAAGTCGTGTCGAGGATCACGGGAGGTCGCTGGTTAGACCCCACCCCCCAACCCCCTCCCCTAAAAGGGAGGGGGAGCCGGAGGCATGTCTGAAGTCGTGAAGTCTCCCACTGACCGGTCTTGCTCCCCCTCCCTTTTAGGGGAGGGGGTTGGGGGGTGGGGTCTTCGCTGCGAGTTCCCGTGATCCTCGACACTACTGTCACGCCAGCGGTGTGGAGAGGATCCCCACTATGTACTGTTTCGCGACGCGGAGATCGATGTCCGACGCCAGATCGACCATCGGACGGGCCGTCTTCGCCCAGCGACGATCGACGACGCTCATGCCCCGCGTCAGTTCGCCGCGCGTCTCCACGTCCAGGGCGGCCCCATTCGCGGCCACCGCGACGGGCCGGGCGAGGGCGACGATGGCGAGGGCGTCGGTGAGAAACGCCCCCTCGATGCCGTAGCAACTCGCCGTTGGGGACAGGAGCGTCGGAAGGATCTTTCCCAGGAAGTCGCCCGTCCGGGTGCCCGCTGCGCTGAGTTTGCCGCAGTCGGTGGGTGAAAAGATGAGCTTGTGGGTCACGTCCAGCGGCAACAATGTGATCGGCGCGGAGCAACGCAAGACTTGCCGCGCCGCAGCGGGATCGCACCAGAAATGGAACTCGGCGACCGGAGTCACGTCGCCCGGCTCCGTCACCGCCCCGCCGACGATCACGAGGCGCTGGATCAGGCGGGCCAAGTCGGGGTCACGGTCGAGCGCACGCGCCAGGACCGTACATGGCCCCAGGACGAGGACGGCTACTTCGCCAGGATACTGACGCAGGGTGTCGGCGATGAGTTTATCACTCGGGTGGGAGTGGTGGAGTTGGACGCAAGGGAAGTCGAGGCCCCCCAGGCCATCACTGCCGTTGAGGTCCGTCCCCGCTCCATCGTACTCCACCGGCAAGGCGGAGCCGATGCGCGGCCAGCGCGGCGGGTCGATCTGTTCGACGATGATGTGGACGTTCTTCGTCGCCTGGGCCGCCGACACGTTCCCCGCCGACGCGGCGAGGGCCAAAACTTCCAACTCCGGGTCGTTCAGCGCCAGGGCGATCGCGACGGCGGTGTCGATACCGGGGTCCGCCACGAGAATGACTTTTTGTGCCATCGATCGACTCCTCGAGGTCGGCTCAGGGTGAAGGGGAAACTGCGGACGAGATACGAATCAGGGCGTCGAGAACGGCTGCCGCTCTGCCGGAGGCAATGGAGAGACGGGCAATCCCCGCGCCTTCGGCGGGTGATTTCGCCCGACCCGCCGCGATCAGTGCCGCGCCGGCGTTCGCGATGACGACCCAGGCGCTCGGCCCCTCGCGCCCGGCGAGGACTTCGCGAATGATCGCCGCGCTCTCGGCAGGGCCGCTCGCTCGCAATTCCTCGAGCGAACAGGTGGGGACGCCAAAATCCGCCGGGGTCCACTCGGCCTCGGTGATCGTCCCCGCTTCGACGAGCCGAACCAGCGTCGGCGCGGCGGGCGACACCTCGTCCAGCCCGTCTCGGCCATGCACCAGGACCGTGCGCCGCGTCCCGAGCCGGGCGATGGCACCGGCCATGCGGTCGAGCCACTCGAGCCGACCGACGCCGAGCAACTGATACGCGGCCCCCGCCGGGTTCGCCAGCGGCCCGAGGCAGTTGAACAGCGTCCGCACGCCGAGCCGGCGGCGCACGTCGGCGACGTGGCGCATGGAGGGGTGGTAGGTCGGGGCGAAGCAGAAGGCCATGCCGGCCTCGTCGAGGCACCGCCGCGCGACCCCGGCGTCCGCAGTCATCTCGACCCCGAGGTGTACCAGCACGTCGGCGCTGCCGCTGGCGCTGCTGACGCCCCGGTTGCCGTGCTTGACGACGGGCACGCCGGCCCCGGCGACGACGAGCGCGGTCGCCGTGCTGATGTTGAACGTCCCCGCCCCGTCCCCGCCCGTG
>JANXSH010001262.1 GCA_025356615.1 Planctomycetia bacterium
TGGGAACGAGAAACGAGTAAAGAAACCATCCCTTCGCGTTCCCACGCTCCGCGTCGATCTCGTTCCCACGCTCTGCGTGGGAATGCCCTGCGGACGCTCTGCGTCCCGGATCGATTTGACTTGTGTATAAACGATAGGCCGAGCGAAGCGAGGGCCACCGATGCGGGTCGCCTTCCCTCTGCAAGGCAATGTCCGTGAAGTGCTGGTGGGCCTCGCTCCGCTCGACCCACCCTACGAGAACCCCGAACACTCCGAGACTCTCCCATGTCCCTACTCGTCGTCGGCTCCGTCGCATTCGACTCGATCGAGACCCCGGATGGATCCGCAGACAGGGTTCTCGGAGGCTCGGCGTCGTACTTCTCCTACGTCGCCAGTTTCTTCACCAAGCCGCGCCTCGTCGGCGTCGTCGGGGAGGACTTCCCTGAGCAGAATCGCCACCTGCTCGAGGCGCGCGGCGTCGATATGACCGGCCTCACCACGCAGCCCGGCAAGACGTTCTACTGGAAGGGACGTTACCACCAGGACATGAACACGCGCGACACGCTCGAGGTCCAGCTCAACGTCTTCGGGACGTTCGACCCGGTGCTGCCCGAGAGTTTCCGCGACAGCAAGCACATCTTCCTGGCCAACGCCGCGCCGTCGGTGCAGGCGAAGGTGCTGGACCAGGTCACGGCTCCGAGTCTCGTCGTCGCCGACACGATGGACCTGTGGATCGAGATCGCCAAGCCGGACCTGCTCGCGCTACTGCCGCGACTGGACGGGCTATCGATCAACGATAGCGAGGCGAAGCTCCTCACGGGCGAGTCGAACCTCGTCCGCGCCGGCCACGCCGTCCGTAGGATGGGGCCGAAGTTCGTCCTGCTCAAGAAGGGCGAACACGGGGCGATCCTCTTCAGCGAAGAAGGCACCTTCGTCGTGCCCGCCTTCCCCTCGCCGGACGTACTCGACCCCACTGGGGCGGGCGACTCCTTCGCCGGCGGCGTCATGGGCTACCTCGCGACTCGCCCCGAGGTCGTGCCGGGCCATCCCGAATGGGGAACGCAGCTCCGCCGGGCGATGGCTTATGGCACCGTCATTGCGAGCATGACCGTCGAGGGATTCGGCCTCGACCGCCTCACGCGGACCAGTCGGCAGGAAATCGACAGCCGTCTCGAGGCGTATCGGCATATGCTATCGCTGTGATTCCTCGCGCGGCTAGGGAACGGGAGGCTCGTCATGGTCGCGAGTCCGCCATCATCGAGACGCCACGGGCGAAGCGCCTTGTGGGACTTCCTGTTGATGCTCCTCGTCCTGTTCGCCTTCCTGATCGCCGCCCGCCTCTTCGTTCCGAACGGCCCTGCCGACCCTCTCTCGTTCGGCGAGCGCGTCCTGGCATCGCTGCTGGGTCTGATCCAGTGCTTCGGCCTGATCGTCGCCACCGCTTTTCTCGGCGCGCTGATCGATACGCTCCAGCACTACTTCGCCCGTTCCCACGTCCGCCGTCTCGAAGACGCCCTGACCCGGCTCGCGCCGCTCAGCCGGGACGCGCGCGGGCACGCCAATAACCAAGGCATGTCCCTCGTCCTGCCCCACCTGGGCGACACGTCTTCCGGGTTGCGCCACCCTGCCCTTCGCGCCGCCTACTGTCTCGTCCGCGCCAACCCCGAACTCGGTGCCGACCCGGCGGTCCGCGCCAGGCTCCGGCGCGTCGTTCGAGACGCCTGCGGCTTCGCCGAGACGATGGCCCAGACGCCCCTTCCCGATGATCTGCTCCTGCGCGTGACGCTCGGCGGCAAGCTCGGCGCGGGTACAGCCGAGAAACGCCTCGCCCCCGTCACCAGCGATCCCGCCGAACTCGCCGCCTGGATCGACGAGAACCGCCCCGAGTCCGGCGAGCTGGCCGAGGTGCAGGTCTCCATCGGCTTCGACACCGGCCCCCTGCCCTGGCTCGAGGAACGTGCCCGGTTCCTGGGCCTCTACTTGTTCATCACCACGACCTACCTCGACCACTTCCAGGCGCTGCTCCACCGCCCGCATCGCGACCCCAACGCCGCTTTCGGCCTCGTCATCCGCGGCGACATCGTCGAGCAGCGCTACCCCGGTCAAAATAGCGGCCATCGGCTCGACTACGTCTTCCCGCTCCCGGACCGGCTCTCGCGGACGAATCTCGCGGGCCTCTTCCGACAGTTCCAGTTGCTCAACCTCGGCCTGTTGTGCGCCTGCGCCGTCGAGGTGGCCCGCGTCTTGCACGGCCCCTCCCCCGACTGGCTCGACGCGCGGCGAACAGCGCTGGCCCGCCAGTACGCCGATTTCGAGCGGCGATTCGTCCGCCTCCTGCGATCGTTCGACGTTTATCGGGACGCGGGGCGAATCCACGCCCTCGACGAGGCCGACCACGTCGAGCGCGTCTACGCCTTCGGGCATTACCGATTGGAAGAGTGTCTCTATCCGCCTTACCGCTGGGTCGTCCCGCTCTACAGCCTCGACACGCGCTGGGACCGACTCCTCGAGCCGCTCCGCGCCGTCGAGGGGATGCTCCTCCACCAGGGTCCGGTAGAGGGCCGCGACCTGACACGCGGCAGCGATTTCATCCGCCGGATTCGCACGCTGGGATACGAAGTCGCCGAAGGCATCGCCGACACGCTCGTCGGGGAGAACGTCCCGAACTCGTCTCCCGTGCCCCCCGACCCGTTCATCGACCCCGCCGACGAGGACGCCACGCTGAACTATCTGCACCGCATGAGCCGGGCGCTGGCGCTGGGTGTCCTCCAGCCCGAAGACCTGCCCGACCCCGCGACGTTCCGCCAAGCCGCGAAGTATTACGGCGTCCCGCAGGAGTCGCCACGGACCCTATCGGAGTGAACGAAGATGTTCGAGACGTTCGAGACGAACTCGAGAGACCTCTTCGCCCAGTACCCCGCCGATCTCGCGGCGATGCTGGGACTCGTGGAACCCGTTCACCTGTCGGGGACGAACCTCGTCGCGAATGTCGATAGCGACATGGTTTTGGGCATCGGCGAGCCGCAGCCCTGAGAAATAGGGAATTCGTCGCCCCTTGCCAGCGTCTCGAGCTCGAGATCATCAAGAGGATCCACGAAACGTCCCTTCATGGGCCGAATTCTTTTTTGTCACACCTCTGGTCTTCCACCCCCCTGCCAGGAGGGCGATTACTTACCGGCGGGAGCGGGGGTTCGTAGGCGTGTTCCCAGTCACCCGACCCTGATCCGCCGCGTGCTCGACCGTCGGCTCGAGCGGCGTTCCCCTGACGAGCCTGTCCCGGCTGCCAGCCTGGATCTGATCGACGAACGCGGTGGCCAACCCTTTTTCTTCCTCATCCTATTTCTCAGAGCTGCTCCGGTAAACGATTACTAGCTTTCTTCGCCGCGCGAGAGTATAGTAGGGGCTGGCCCACTCTCCACAAACCTTGCGTGAGAGGGGTGGGCGGAGCCAATTCCCCAGGCGGTCGTTGTTCATGAGCGAAGATCGAGCCACGTTACCCCGTCCGAAGTGTCGTAAGTTGATGGGCGTTCGCGTGATCGGCTCCGGGAGCTACGTCCCGGAGGTCGTCGTCACCAACGACCACCTGCATCAACGTTTCGGGTTCGACTCGGACTGGATCGTGAAGCGGACCGGCATCCTCGAACGGCGACACGCCCTGCCGCACCAGGCGACGAGCGATCTGTGCCACGAGGCCGCCCAGCGCTGCATCGACAACGCGGGGATATCTCGCCAGGACATCGACCTGATCGTCCTCGCCACGTTCACCCCCGACATGTCGTTCCCCTCGACGGCGTGCCTCCTGCAAGACCGCCTGAAGCTCTCCTGCGCCGCGATCGAGGTCGAGGCCGCCTGCGCCGGCTTCATGTACGCCCTCATCACGGGGGCCGCCTACATCGTGAGCGGGGCCAGCGACACCGCCCTGATCGTCGGCGGCGATTGCAATTCGCGCATCCTGAACCCGACCGACATCAAGACCTACCCGCTGTTCGGCGACGGCGCGGGGGCCATCCTCATCACGCGCGGCAGCCCCGAGCAGGGTCTTCTGAGCTTCA
>JANXSH010001282.1 GCA_025356615.1 Planctomycetia bacterium
GCCAACCCGGCCATCGCGCTGATGGATCTGGAGTGCGAAGAGATGTGTTACCTATCCTTGCACCTCCATGAGGAGAAGTTCGGAGAGGTGCCCGCCTCGGGGATATCGCGGGAGTCGTGCTCCAACAAGGCGGGGTGGCCTGGCCTCGGCTGAACCCCGAGGGTGGCCGGGTCGGACTCGATGCCCTCGCCATCCGGGCGATCTTCCCTATCTTTCTTCGGTCGATTCAGGGGACGGAGCCGACGATGGTAGTGTTCGACCCGTCGATGATGCACGATTTCCCGGATCGGGCCTTGCGCACGGCCCTGTCCAACCCGAAGAACCTGCGGGACTTCCTCGTCCTGGCGCTGCCCGACCTCGCGCCGAAACTCGACCTGGCGCGGGCGAAGCGCGTCGAGCCGACGTTCACGCTGGCGGACTGGCGCGAGCGCGAGGCGGACCTGCTGTTCGAGATCCCCTACATGGGAACGGCCGACCAGCCCCCCGTCCTGGTGTGCCTCATGGTCGAACACCAGAGCATGCCGAATCGCTACCTGCCGATGCGGATGCTGATCTACGCGGCCCTCTACTGGGACCAGGAGTGGAAGGAGTACGAGAAAAGCCATCCGTTCGGCGAAGGCTTGTCCTTCTCCGCCGTCATCCCGGTGGTGTTCCACACGGGGCCGATCCTCTGGAACACGGCACGGACCGTGGGCGAGTTGATTAACGGGCCAGTGGAGTTGCAAGCCTTCGCGCCGATCTGGCCGATCACCTACTGGGATCTCGCGGCTCGAACGCCCGAGGCGCTGCTCGGCGAGGAAGGTCCGTTCGCCCAAATGCTCGCCGTCGTGCGTGCGGAGCGAGAGGACTACGACCGTTTTCGCGAAGTGTTCGTCGAAGCCATGCGTCGGTTGGAGGCGGTCGCCGACGATGATACAATGCGATGGCACGAACTGCTGCGGATCCTGATGGGGTGGGTGATCCAGCGGCGACAAAGGGAAGAGCATGAGCCTCTCTTCGACCTGGCGACCGAGAGCCAGCGGACACAGGCCCACAAAAAGGAGGTCGAGATGGAGAGAGCAACGACGAAACAGACCTGGGTCGAGTGGATGTGGGAGAATGTCCAAAAGGAGTTCTATGCGAAGAAAGAGAAAGAGATCGGCGAGAAGCTCGAGAGGGAGTTCACGGAGAAGAAGGAGAAGGAACTCGGCGAGAAGCTCGAGAAACTGATCGGCGAGAAGCTCCAAAAGGAACTGGGCGAGAAGCTCGAGTTGTCAATGAATCGGGAGCGAGCCGAATCACGGGAGTTGCTTCTAGGCATTCTCACCGATCGTTTTGGTCCACTCCCCGCTTGGGTCGTGTCATCCATCGAAGTCTGTGTGGACCTTAACCGCTTCCGCGCCGCAACCCGTAAGGCGGGAATGATAGCCTCACTCGACGACTTCCAACTCTAACCCGCGACATCGCACGAGGATCACCATTCATGCCTATGACAGTCAACGGCTTCGGCACTTCGGTTTGCGGCGCGCGCGGCAACGTCGGCTGGGGCAGTTTCGACGCGATGGAGTGGCTCGTCGCTGCGTACTTGCCCCTCATCCCGGTCAAGGCGGTTCACACCTTCGACTGGGAGGGCGAGCAGTATCGCATGATCCCCATCCGCTGGTCGTTCGACCTCATGCTACGGACGTTCTTCCACCGCTGGGCGTGGGGCATCGGCATCATCGCGGTCATCCTCGTCATCGTCGGCTTCGCCGAGAGGCAGGGCAACCCGATCCTCTTTTTCGGCATCGCCGGGGCGCTCGTCGCCCTCGCGGGCCTCGTCGGCGTGTTGCTCAAAGTAACCGACAAGCGCAACAAGGACATCCGCTACGTCCTCGGTGCCGCGACCATCGGCAACTGCGATCCGGCGAACTTCCAGAGCGGCCTTCTCGGCGAGATGACGGCGGATACCCAGGTCGCCTACGGCACCCACTCCTACGCCGATGCCGCCGAGAAGTACCTCCATGAGCGATACTACGCCCGCGCCATGTGGTGTGCCCGCATGGCGACGGCCCTCGAAGGAGCGCACGAAGGGAATCGCTTGACCGACGAGATCCTCGCCGACCCCGACGTGAAGGACGCGATCGAGCAAGTCCGACGCGACTCGGGCCAATGGGCCGAGTTGATGTGCCTTCAGGAAGACTCGGACAGCGCCGAGCAGCATGAGCCGGAAGTCGAAGACCTGCCCATCGTCGAAGACGTGCCGCGCAAGCCGAGGCGCGACCGTGACGAGGATTATTGAGGTGAATGAACCGTGTTCCTGAAGTTACTCGAAGCGATCACCGGCGTCTTCGTCATCGTTTACGACGGCCAGCACGCGCTGAAATTCACGCTCGGCCGGGCCGGCATGGTCGTCGGGCCGGGCGTCCACTGGAAGTGGCCCATCGTCCAGGCGTACCGCGTCCGGGAGACGAAGGACACGACGCTGGAGTTGGAGCCGCAAACGATCCAGCTGCGCGACGACCTCGTCTACGAGGTCGGCGCGCGCGCGGTCTACCAGATCGTCGATCTCCGCAAGGCGATGATCGAGGTGGACAACCTCGTGACCGGCCTCAAGAACCGCATGGTCCTCGCCGTGCAGCGTGTCGTCAAGGCGCAGGATCGCGAGTCGATCCGCGACATGCCGCGTATGGTCGAGGCGGTCAAGCTCGACCTCACCGTCATCGAACAGCAGTGGGGCGTGAAGATCCACGAGTTCGGATTCTCGACGTTCTCGCCGACGCCGGAGACGCTCGAGATCACGCAACTCCGCAAGCTCGCCGAGGAGAAGCTCTCGCTGTTCCGCCACTTCCGCGAAGCCGGCCTCGGCGTCGAGGCGGCGGTCGCGCTGATCTCCGGGTCGGTCGTGTCGCTACGCCCGATCGAGCCTCGCAAGAAGGCCGCCCCCGCCGTGGCCTCCGTGGCCGCGCCCGAGGAGCCGGATGAAGAGGACGAGTTGATGAACGAGATCGTCGGCACCGACGAACCGCCCAAGAAGCCGTGAGGCCGACATGCTCGAGACGATCCTCTCCTGGCTGCTCTCGGTGCCCGTCTGGGTGTGGGATCGGCTCGTGCGCTGGGGCAAGGAGAACCCCACCTCACTGATCCTCGTCCTCATCGCCATCGTCCGTTCGTTCGGGACGACGGTACAGACGGGCTGGGCCGGCGTCCTCTTCTCCTTCGGCAGAGCGAAGAGGGTACTCGAGCCTGGCTTCCATCCGCTCATCCCGATCTTCCAGAAGGTGCGTCAGACCCCCATCCGCTCGATCACGCTCGACCTGCCCCGCCAGCGCGTGACGACCAGCGACGGCCTCGTCTTCGACGTACATGCGAACATCATCTACCGCGTCGAAGATCCGATCCTGGCGCTCACCGCGATCGATGACGTTCGCAAGGGCGTCTTGACGCTGGTGCCGCTGCTCGTCCTCACGCTGATGAGCGAACACGATGGGCAAAGCATCCTCACACCCCGAGCGCTCGACGCGGAGTTGACGACGAAGGCCCGCGAGGCGCTCGCACGCTGGGGCGTCGGCGTCGAACAAGCCGGCCTCGCCACGATCGCCCCGACTGCTCCGACGATGCGGCTGACGCAGCTCGGCCTGCGCGTCGCCGAGCGCGCCGCGCTGTTGGACCTCGACGCCGATGACGTGCCCGCCGAGGTCGTGGTAGCACTCGTCACCACGGCTCGGACGCCGCAGGGGCGGAGCCACGCGAAGTACCACCGCCGCAAGCATCGTCGGCCATCACTCCGCCCGAAACCTCGCACCGACACGCCAGGGCCAGCCTGATTACCCCGGAACCCTCGCATGCCTACGCCGAATTCCGGTGCCCTGTGGCCTCGCCTCCTCTTCGCCCTGGGGATCCTCCTGGCGGTCGGGCTGTTCTACGCGCTGGGACTCCAGCGATACGTATCCTGGGACTACATCCGGTCGCACCTGGACGAATGGAGGGCCGAGGTCGATGCGAATCTGCTTCCCTCGCTCGCGCTCTTCTTCGTCGTCTACGTCGTCGTCACCGCCCTGTCGCTCCCGGTGGCGCTGCCGCTCACCCTGGTCGGCGCGGCGCTGTTCGGCCGATGGGTCGGGACGGGCGTCATCAGCCTGGCCTCGACGCTCGGGGCGACGCTCGCCTTCCTGAGCAGCCGATACCTCCTCCGCGACTGGGTGCAGCGGACGTTCGCGGCCCGGCTGGAGCCGCTGAATCGGGGCGTCGAACGCGACGGGGCGTTCTACCTGTTTACACTCCGACTCGTGCCGGCGGTGCCGTTCTTCCTCATCAACCTCGGCATGGGACTGACCCCCATGCGTGTTTCGACCTACGCGCTGGTCAGTTGGGTGGGCATGCTGCCGGGGACGTTCCTGTACGTCAACGTGGGGGAGGAGCTTTCGACGCTCGAGTCGCCATCGGGCCTCCTGTCGTGGCAGGTGCTCGGCTCGCTGGCCCTGCTGGGCGTCGTGCCGTTGGTGATACGGAAGCTGCTCCAGTGGAGTGGCCGGAGGTGAGCCGCCCGCGCGTTCGCGGACTACTGCGGTGCCGTCAGGGCGTCCTGCCAGAACGTCGGTACGTCGGCCCACGCCGCCTCGTAGGCCGGCTCCAGCGGCAGGGAGACGTAGATGTCAGGCTCCAGGAACAGTGGCATCTCCTGTAGCGCGAGGCCGACGGCCGTCGGCTGAACGAACGCCTCCGGATTCCGACCACCGATGTACGCCGCGAGGGTCAGATCCCGCCCGGAAGGCAGAACGAAATCGTTGTCGGTGAACTCGTCCCAAATGAGCTTGTGAATGCCCTGGGGATCACGCGGTCCCGGCGGGAAGAGATCGACCACCAGCAAGTGAACGCCGCCCTGCAATAATTCCACGGCCTTGGTCACGAACGACTTCACCCCGTGTCGATTTTTCTTGTTGCCGGGGGAGACGATTTCCACGACAGCGATGACTTTGTGATTACTTTTGTGCCGGATGACGACGGCATTGGCCTTGGCCGCGTATTGGTCCGCATCCGTGCGGAGGCGAAATTCGACACGCGGTGGTCTGGTGGCCAGGGCGATTCCTCCCCTAGGTTCGGGTCCAGGTGGAGCGCCGTTCGTAGGGCGTTCCAGGGTAAGAACATCTGGGCCCAGGCCACCAGCGACCTGTTCGGCCATCGCATAATACTCTGGCGGCAGCAGCCCTCGATTCAAGGCACGCTGAATCTCCGTGATCCAGCAATGATGAAAGTGGTGAAAGATCCCGGCATCGACCCGAGTCCAGTCGTGAATCGGCATGATGAGCCTCCTCCTCCAACCGTGTCCTCGAGTCATCATAGCCTTGGGATGGTTCCACGAACAGCCTCATCACCGCTTCAGACGCTCATCACCCGCCCGGCGTGAGCAACACCTTCCCCGTCAGCGTGCCCGCGCCGCCGATGGTGTTCTCCTCCAGGAAGCGATGGGCGGCGGCGGCTTCGGCGAGGGGGAAGACCTTGCCGATCGGCACGTCGAGCTTGCCCTCACTCAGCCAGCGGTTGATGTCGTCGGCGCAGGCGCGCTGCTCGGCGCTGGTGGCGTTGAACATGGCGTAGCCGTGCAGCGTCAGCCCCTTGACGTAGAAGGGGCCGACGGGCAGGACCGGCTTGGCGGTCCGGCCCGCGATGACGATGACGCGCCCGCGCTGGGCCATCAGGTCCACCGTGCGGACGAAGTCCGGCTCGCGCTGCGTCTCGAACCAGACGTTCACGCCCTTGCCGTCGGTCAATGCGCGGATGCCTGCGGCGATGTCGTCGGTCTTGTAGTTCAGGACGCCGTCGGCCCCCCAGCGGCGGGCGAGGTCGGCCTTGGCGGCGCTGCCGACTGTCGTGATGACTTTCGCGCCGACGGCGCGGGCCATCTGGACGACCATCGACCCGACGCCGCCGGTGCCGCCGTTGACGAACACGGTCTCGCCGGCTTGCAGGAGGGCACCGCGAAAGAGTCCGAGGTGTGCGGTGATGCCGGTCAGTGCTACCGCAGCGGCGGTCTGGTCGGTGACGCCGTCCGGCGTGGGGTAGAGCCAATCCTCATGGACGCAGGCGAACTCGGCGCTCGTGCCCTGCCTGCCGAGCAAGCCCTGATTGCTGCCCCAGACGCGATCCCCGACGGCGAAGCGCGTCCCGGCAGGGCCGACGGCCTCCACGACCCCCGCGAGGTCGCAGCCGGAGATGAACGGCTTGGGGATCGGCATGGCGACCGTGCCGGCGCGGATGTATAGGTCGATCGGGTTAAGGGCGGCGGCGGCCACGCGAACGAGGACTTCGCCGCCGGCCGGCTTCGGCGTGGGCAGGTCGCCGACGCGGATCACGTCGGGCGTGCCAGTCGATTCGATGAAGGCGGCTTTCATGCGGGTATCTCCGAAGGCGAGAGGTAGTAGGATTGGTTTAGGCAGAAGCCAGAGATAAGATAGGAATGTTGGCGAGGCTGTGCCGCGTCGGTCCCTTCGGGGATCTCCGATCCGGCCCCCCTCGCCCCTGTACTCAGGGGAGAGGGGTTAGGGGTGAGGAGTTCTTCGATGGCCCTGACCCAACCCCCTCACCCCCGACCCCTCTCCCCCTGAGTACAGGGGAGAGGGGAGCATGCCACCGAGGGGGATTGACATGAATGACACGAGCAGATTGATCGAATACGGCGTCGCCATCGACCCCCAAGCGATGGTAGCCCCGCCCGACGCCGAGACCCTCGAACTCGAGCCGGGCCACCCCGGCGAAGGGGACGAGGGATACATCGCACGTCGCAACACGCTCTTCGCCCTGTGCCGTCGCCATCGCCTCGAGCGCCTCGGGCCGCCCCTCGTCGAGTACAATGAGGAAGAGAAACGGATCTGGCGCGAGGTCAACCCGGCGCTGGACGAGTTGCATGTAAAGCACGCCAGCGAAATCTACCTCCGGGGCAAACGCGCCCTGGCGATCACTGCGGACGAGATCCCGCAACTCCGACACCTCAGCGAACGCCTGCGGCGCGAGACGAACATTCATCTCGTGCCCGCCGAAGGCGCGTTGCCCTACCGCACCTTCTACGAGTACATCGCCGAACGCGGCTTCCCGGTCACGCAGTTCATCCGCCACGGCTCGCACCCGGAGTTCACCCCCGAGCCGGACATGATCCACGACTGCCTCGGACACGTCCCGCCGCTGATGGACCAGGACTACGCCGAGCTGTTGGCCCTCATCGGCAAGGCCGTGGCGAAGACGCAACGCGGCGAGCAAGTCTTGGCGCTCAAGCGGTTCAGTTGGTTCAGCATCGAGTTCGGCCTCATCGAGGAGGGCGACGAGACGAAGGTCTTCGGGGCCGGCATCCTCTCCTCGACGGGCGAGATCCCTTACGCGCTCTCCTCGCCCGTCGTGACGCGCCGGCCCTTCGTCACGGACGTGGTGATCGCCACGGATTACGACCCGTCGCGGATGCAGGATCACTTGTTCGTCGCGCCGTCGCTGCCGTTTTTACGACGTGAGTTGGAGGGGTTGGTACGACGGTTTGGTATCGCAGTGTGATAAGAAGAACTAACCACAGAGTCACAGAGAACACAGAGAATGGCAAAATAGGTCAAATTCAGGATGTCTTTGTGTTTCAGCCATGAATCTTGGTCCAACTGCTTATCCTAATTGGATTTCTCTGTGTTCTCTGTGGCTCTATTGTGAATAATTCGGGCCTCCAGCCTGGGCGCGTAGTTCGTCGCGCACCTGCATGAGCAAAACGCCTAGCCGATTGCGTCCGCTGCCGTCCCCGCCATCGCCCCAGTACGAATCGCGCTCGGTGTGTTCGAACAGTTCCGCGTCGCCCGTACCGACGAGAACCTCGGCGAGGTCGGGATGCTGCCCGAACTTGGCGCGGAGCGCCTCGAGCATGACGTTGTCCTTGACCTGCTCCCAGTCGCGCCGCAAAGGGAAGTCGCGCCGTCGGCCCAATTTCGCAGCCTCGCCTGGCGTCTTCGCCTGGCGAACTCGGCCCTCGTGTTCGGTGCCTGCGAACTTCTGGGCCTGGAAGTAGTGTTCGGTCGTCGCCCAGCTCTTGCCGCCGACGCGAATCGTGGCGCGGTAGAAGTTGGAGAAACAACCGTACTCGCCGCGCGTGCTGTAGAAGTCGATGACGGGCCGGGCTTCGGGTTCGGACATGGGGGGTCTCCGGGGTTCGAGAGGAACCGATACTTACCGGACCGATCCTTCGCGACGGAGGTTCGGCCTTTCCTCACGCCAGAGGGAAGCGACGGAGGAAGCGTGAACGGAAATCGCCGTCCTCGAAGCCCTCAATACACCGCCGCCACCTTCTCCACCTTGCCCTCGCGACTGATCCGAACGACGCGATACGCCGAGGTCACGCCGACGGCGGACCCGTCGTCGTGGACGGTGAATCGGGTGAACGTTTCGGCCTGGCCGGGCAGCGCCGGGATCTCGAAGCGGACGCGCTTGCCTTCGACGGGGCCGTGCGTGCCGGTCCCCATGCCGCCCGTCAACAGGGTCTTGCCGTCGGGGGAGATGCCGAGGGCGTAGTTGACGCGGTCGGGCGTCTCGAACAGGTCGATCTTCTCGCCGACGACCTTCGCGCAGATGTTCACCCGGTTGAGGAGGTACGTCGTCTTGCCGGCGGGGACGACGATCGTGTTCTCCGAGTCGGAGGTGTACCACAATTTCGACCGCTCGCCGACCTTCCCCGTCGCGAGGTCGATCGTGTAGAGTTGGGACACGAGGCCGTCGTACTTGAGCCGGAACGTCCAGCGGGCCAGCCCGGTCAACTCGCGCGGGACCTCGTTCGCCGGGACACGCTTCTCGTCGCCCGCCTGCGACGCGCCCAGGACGACGAGGCGTTTGCCCGTGGGGTCGAGGGTGAAGGCGGCGGCGCGGCCCTCAAGGTCGATCCGGCCCTGCTCCTCGAGCTTGGCCGTCGAGAGCCGGCGGATGCGGTTCTTTTCCGGCTCCGTCAAGTCGCGGACGAACAGTTGGTCGCTCGCGGCGTCGGCGAGCATGCCGTTCATGTTCGCGCGTTTGGCCAACACCTTCCCGGTCGAGACATCCATCAGGTGCAGCGTGTCCGTTTCGTCCTCGACGACGAGCCGGGTGCCGTCCCGGCTGAACGCCAACCCGCCGATGCGGGCACCGAGGTAGATTCGCTTCTTGACCTCCAGCGTGTCGGCCGCCAGCAGGTAGACGACGCGATTCTGACCGCCGGTGGCGATCCATTTCCCGTCGGCAGAGAGGGCGACCGTCTCCAGGCCCGACCTGCCGGTGACGCCCCCCGTGCGGGCGAACGAGGTCATCAAGAGCAACGCCACTAGCGCTATCAAAGACCTCACCCCCCAGCCCCCTCTCCCGCAGGGAGAGGGGGAGCAGGAGGCGGTATTGCTCCCCCCTCTCCCTGCGGGAGAGGGGGGCCGGGGGGGTGAGGTCTTCGCTTGCCGCCGGAATAAACGCCTCATCAGAATGCCTCCGGGTCGTCGCCGACCACTACCTCGGCCAGGCCCACCCAGCCGACCTCGCCGCCGTGCAGGCGGATTTGTACCCACCCGTCGCGCGACAGGATCATCTCCGCCTCGACCCCGCGATTGAGGGGCACCTCGGACCACGCCGGGAACGCCAGGGCGTTTCCCTTGCGTAATAGTACACCATCGCGGGCGATCACGACGATCGGGGGTTGGGCGTCGCCACTCTGACGCTGGAACACGAGCCAGCCGAGGAACAGCCCGACGCCGAGCAGCACGACGCCCGCGCCGAGCAGCTTCGGCCCGCGAACCATGAACCAGCGTGTCAGGAAGGCCCACCCCGCCGCGTGCAGGACGACGCCCAGGGTGAACAACCAGCCGATCGAGAGTTCGTGCAGCCACCCAGCGGAGTCGGCCTCGGGCGGTCGGCCCAGCAACGCGCCCTCGGCGAAGACGACATGCTCGCGCGCCTGCCGGAGTCCCCGCCGCAGTTCCGCATCGCCCGGCTCACGACGCAACCCCAGGCGGTAGCAGAGGACCGCACGCGGCAGGTCGCCCGCCAGGAAATAGGCGTGGCCGAGGTTCCGGTAGAGGAGGGCGGTATCGACGCCGCGCGAGCGGATCGTCTCCCACGCGCGGGCGGCCTCGCGGAAGTCCGCCTCGCCGCGATCGTTGGGGTCTTTCTTCTCGCGGCATACCATCCCCGCGTGGAAGGCGTTCTCCCCCCTGCGAAAGAGTTCCGCGTTGCTCGTCTCGGGCATCAGGATCACCGCGAACATCATGGCGGACATGACTCGTCCTCGATGCCCTGGATCACGCTTCGCGTCTCGTCCGCGAGGTCGTCACCGGCGTCCGACGGCGCGAACCGCGCGGCCGCACAGCGCGCCAACAGCGTGGCCGTCTGGTGGATCAGTTCCTCGGAGAAGCCCCGTTCGCCCAGATGCACGCGCACCTCCTCGGGCGTCGGTTCGCTCGGGCTCAGGTCGAGCCGCGCCCGCAGATAGCCCACGACGGCCGTCGTCAACGACTCGGCCCGCTCACGTCCCTGACCGCGCGAAGCCAGCCGCACCGCCTCGAGCGCCAGGCGCGCCGCCCGACTCCGGCGTCGGGACGCCGTTCGGGCGGCGTCGGGGTAGAGGCGACGCCATACTAGATAGCATAGCACGCTCGTCAGTGGCGGCGCAAGGCCAGCCAGCGCCCAAACGATCGTCCCCGGCCCCGACCAGGTCGATTTCGGGGTCAACGCGGCGTCGTCCGCCAGTCTCACGGCTGCTTCGTCCACGCCGGGGGGGCCGATCGTCGCCCTCGACGGCGCGATGCGAATCGTGATCGGGTCGGTGTACAACACCTGGAACGCCTTCTCGGGCGGTTGCAGATCGGGGTTGAAGAAGACGAACGGCACTCCGGGGATCTCGTCGATCTCCGCGAACTTCGGCGTCAGCCGATAGCGCCGACGCCACGACGTGGGGGCGACCGTCTCCTTCTGCTCGTCGGGGATCTCATAGATGTAGAACAGGCGAGCGAAGTCTCTCACCTGCCGCAAGTCGAGCCGCTGCGGCGGGTGATCGACCGGGCCGAGCGCGCGGAGCGTCACGGTGTACACGAGCGAGGCGCGCGGCAAAAGGTCGGTCGTAGACGCGGTCGCGGTGATCGCGAAGGGGACGCGACACTCTCTCTCCGGGCCGACGACGAATCGGGCGCTCGCGCCGCTGAACGGCAGGAACACCGGGCGACCGACGAGCGGCGGCTCGGTCGGGTCGTCGGCGAAGGCGGGGTAGGGTGGGTCGAGCAACGCGAGGCCCACCAGGATCAGCGAAGTGAAGCGGAACGGTCGGTAGGGACGCTCATCTCTCACCAATCGCGCCCCCCCGGACTCACCGCACGCGAGCGCCCGCGCCGATGGCGGAGCCAGTCGGCGGATATGCGGAGGGTCGCCCCCTCCAAATGTGCGGCGGCGTCGGTCGCGGCCAGCGGAGGTGCCTCGGCCTGGTCGGGCAGCGGGGTCAGTGACCCCTTGCCCGGCCCGGTGCGCTTCGCAGGCTCCTCGGTGGGGCGACTCTTCGCGTCGGGGTCGCCCTTCGTCGTCGGATCGGGGTGGGCCTCGCCGTTGCCCTCGGAGGGCTGAGTCTGTTGCGTCGTCGGGGGTTTGTCGGGGTTCGTCTCCTCCCCGGTCGAGTCCTCTGCCGATGGCGCGATCGGCGGCGGTGCCTGGAGCAGCAAGAGCCGGGCACGCTGCTGGTTCCAGATCGCGGCGCGTTCGGTCTCCGGCGAACACCGCGAGTCGCGCCGGCACAGCGTAAACTGATCGATCGACGCGCGCAGGGACAAAGCGTCGAGTTTCCCCAGCGAACCGCGCATCAGGAGGCACGTCCCCAGGCCGAGGAGTGCTTCGGATCGCCGGTCGTCGCCCGGCTCGATGCAACAGCGGTAGAGGACTTCCGCCTCCGCGAGGGCGGCGAGCTGCCCCGCGCGTGCTTGGTGGTAGCGAATCGTCGCCAGGTTGAAGGCGACGAGCCGGGGGTCGGGGGCGAGGCGCTGCGCCCGTTCGAGCAGGGCCGACGCGCTCGAAAGGTCTCCCTGATGGAACGCGGCATTGCTCGCCCGGATGAGGTCGTCGATGTCCCTCGGGATGGCAGGGGCCAGCCCGAGCGAGGCCAAGACGAGGAAGGAAACGAGTCGGCGGGTCGTCATACCTTCTTCCCTCGCGCGGGGATGAGCAGCCCGAGGCACGCGAATGCCAGCGCGGGCAGGAGGAACCATTGCTGTCGCTGACGCAGCACCGGGAGACTGTCGGGGCTGTCCTCGTCGGTGTAGCTCGCGCTGATCGAGAGGTAGTGTTCGCCGAGGTCGAAGGCGCTCGTACCGGGAAGCAGGAGTCGGCCCGAGGTGCGGCGGGCGATCTCGCGCAGGGGGGCGTCCTCCAGGCGAGAAGTCACGTCCTTGCCCTCGAAGGTCAACCAGCCGGTGCCGTCGGGGACGCGCCGCGGCTCGTCGGCGTTGCCGATGCCCACGACGTGGACCGGGATGCCCTCCGATCGGGCGAACTCGATCCCCGATCGGTACTCGCCGTCGCGGGCCGGGTCGTCGCCGTCACTGAGAAGGAGGATGTCGCGTGCCGCCTGGGATCGGCCCGAGAACGACTCCACCGCCAGCCCGATCCCCGCACCGATGCGGGTTCCCTGGCCGAGCGTCGCGTCAGGGACGACTCTGTCGATCGCCTCGACGCACTCGCGGAAGTGGTCGAGGTCGTGCGTCAACGGGCAGTCGAGGCGGGCCGACCCGGCGAACACGACGAGCGCGAGCCGATGGCCGCCCCGTCTTCGGAGCGTGTCCGCGAGGGATAAAACGGCTTCGCGCGACCGTTCCAGACGCGACGGGGCCTCGGCGTACATGCTCCGGCTCTGATCGACGACGACGACGAGGTCTCGGCCCATCGCCGCCGACTGGCTCCAATCTCGACCCCACCTCGGCCCCGCCGCGCCGACCGCGAGGAGCATCAGTCCTAGCGTCCAGCACAGGCGCGACAGTCTCCCCGGACGAACGCGGGCCAGCGTTCCGCCGGTCATGGGGCCGGACATCACCGCGAGCAGTCGGGCGCGGCGCGAGGCCGCGAGCGCGGACACGACCCACAGCGCCGGCAGCATCGCCAGCGAGGTCAGGAGCCAGGGGTGGGAAAAATAGGCGTGCATGGGGTCAGGGGAGTCGTCGCCACAAGGTCTGGTCGAGCAGCCCGGCGAGGGCGAAGAGGGCGAACGCCGTGCCAGCGAACCAGGGGTACGCTTCATGATACCGCCTGTACTGATAGCTCACGATGGAATCTCGCTCGAGCCGATCGATTTCCCGGCAGGCGGCGACCAGGGCGGGGGTATCCCCGGCGGCGAAGTAGCTCCCCCCGGTGATCGAGGCGATGTCTACGAGCGTCTGGACCGCGCCCTCGCGCGTCGCCAGATTGTCGCTGGTCGCCTCCGCCCCGACGGGATCCTTGCCCGCGTCGATGGCGTAGACGGGCACGCCGAGGCCGGCGGCGACCTGGGCGGCCTGTCGGGGCGACCACTCGGAGCGCGTCGAAGTCTGGTTGTGTTCGCCGTCGGTCAGCAGGACGAGGCCGCGCCGCCGGTCGCCTGCGGCGCGTAGGCGGGCCAGCCCCATCGCGAGGGCGTCGCTCAGGTTCGTCTCCGATTCGCCGGGCAACTTGCGAGGCTCCTGGGCCTCGAGCAGACTCAGGAGCGTGGCATGTTCCAGCGTGAGCGGACACGTCGCCTCGGGCCGGGTGGCGAACGCCACCAGACCGATCAGGTCGGACGACCTACCCTCGAATCGTGTCTCCCCGGAGGCCGACCCCGCGACGAAGAGGCGGAAGGCGCGCTTGACCGCCTCGAGACGAGTGACGCGATCGCCCTCCGTCTCGAAATCTTCCTCGCCCATGCTGCCGGAGACATCGACGAGCATCATGATCGCGATGCCGTCGGTGTCGAGCCGCGTGCGAAGGTCCGGCCAACGCGGCCCGGCCAACGCGACGATGAGACACGCCAGCGCGAGCCACCGCAACAATCGCCCCCCGTGCCGTGCGAGCCGGGATCGCCCCGAAGGAAGCCCCCCGAAGACCTCGAGGTGAGGGTGCGGCACCGCAGCCCGTCGCCGCCCGCGCAACCACCACGCCAGCGCGGGCAGGAGTAGGAAGAGCAGGAGGTACGCGGGGTGGGTCAGATTCATCAGGGTTCGGCTCGTAGGGTGGGTCGAGCGGAGCGAGGGCACCACCAGAATGCCACTCGTGTCAAGTGTAGAGGTGACGCCAGTGGCGCTCTGGTGG
>JANXSH010001291.1 GCA_025356615.1 Planctomycetia bacterium
CGCGGCCAAAGCCCTTCCCGCCGGAAAAGCGACCGTTCGCTACGACTTCACCTACGATGGCGGGGGGCTCGGCAAGGGCGGAATGGGGACCATTTCGGTGAACGGCGAGAAAGTCGCCGAAGGGCGAATCGTACGAACCCAAGCTCTGATTTTCTCGGCGGATGAAGGCACGGATGTCGGCCTAGATGGCGAGACAGCGGTGAGCGATGACTACAAGGAAGGCGACAACAAGTTCACCGGCAAGATCAAGAAGGTGGTCATCGAGGTAGCCCCCGTGAAACTGGGTGCCGCCGACCGAGAGAAACTCCGCAGAGCGAAGACCGCGATCACGCTGGCGGAGTGAACGGACTACTTCCTCGGAGTACGACTACTATGTCAGAAAGCCCGTCTCGCGGCGAGCGAGACGGGCTTTCTGCTTGGTAGCGCAGGGCTTCCTGGTCTGTCCGCCCATCGCCGTATTTGCTCCCGGTCGCGGTTGGCCGATCTCGTGAGGAGCGAGCACTCGATGGCTTGGCCCCCGGTTCGGTCAATAGCGTATGACCATCTTCACGATGAGGCCGTCGATGTCGATGTTCCCCTTGGTGCTGACGGCCCTGGTGTAGACCGCGCCGAGTTCGAGGAGGTCGCGGATCAGGACGAGGTTCACCCCCGCGCCGACGGTCACGACGTTGCCGTTCGACTCGAAGTTGCCGAAGTCGATGATGCCACGCCGAGTCGGGAGTGCCACATCGACCGAGCTGGTGTGGTAGCTCCAGTTGACTTCGACCAGCGGATACACCCAGCCGAAGCACTGGCGGTCGAGGTGCGCGTTGAGGTAGAACAGGTCGGTGCCGGGGTAGCCCGACCGCGCCGGGAACTGGTAGCCGCCCGTCGCCAGCATATGGAAGTTGCCGATCTCCTTGCCCACGGTCAAGTAGGGGGACAACAGCGCCGGCCCTGTACCCTGGAACAGTTCATACGAACCGCACGGGACGGTCACGCGCACGCCAGCGGTCGCGAGGAACTGATTCTCCACGTCCTCGATGAACGTGTACTGAGCGAACCCGCCGAGATTCAGGAATCCCTGTCGGGTTCCGCCGAATTCCGCCCCTCGGTTACGCAGCACCCGGTTGATGAGCGGGAATCGGGCGTCGTTCCGTTCGATGTGGACGAAGGCGAGGCCGCCCTGGTTCAGGCCGACGGAGAATCGATCAGTGATGGCGAAACTGGAGGCCGGGCCATAGATCTGGCCGTCGAGATCGGGCAACGCTCGGCCTGTGCCCACCCAGGCGCTGCCGAAGATCGGCACGACCTGAGTCAGCGAGCGCGGGTCGATGTTCTGGAGCGGGTTGCTCATGAACCCGATGAAGTTGGGGAAGTTGCGGTTGCTGGCCATCGCCTCCCGCGCGCCCGAAGTCTGAGCGCCGTTCCAGACGGCGACCGACTCCGAGCTTACAACGGGTGCATGAACCGGGGGAGCCGGACCCGTCAGGCCGGGGGGTAGGACCGCCTGCGCCGATACGCGAGATCCCAGGAACAGGAGGATCAGGAAACACGATCGCATTTTCATCCGTGGACTCCATTCCACACTCCGACCGGGAACACGAACGAGGGTGCCACACGGAGGGCCGGTCGGTCTGAGGCACTATTCGTATCAGCTATTTACTCGCTGTGGCGAAACGCATTCCGGCGGGAACATGCGGAATTATGGGGCTGCTACTGCATCCTCTGCACCGCTTGCACAGGCTCTCTGACCGCAACAATCGGTACGGATCGTACAGGTCCACCTCACCCGCGAGCCATCCGGTCGAGGAATTGGTTCACGGTATACTCGTCGCGGTCAGGGATGACACATCGGACAAGCGAGGAGTTAGCCCGACGCGCCAGCGAGGGTTCTGTAGATATCCTCGATCGTGGCCTGTTTCCCTCGCTGGCGCGTCGGGCTAAATTTGTGTCATCCATGCCCGCGACGAGTATGAACCGATAGGTCCGCGACAGCGAATCGGGCGAGATTCAAGAGAGCGTCGAGGCTCGAGACCAAGCCGGTCGGCTCTGGGACATCGTCCGGCTGTCCACCCTACGATCAACCGCTCGGACGCCTGTGACATCTTGCCGGCACGGGACGCCAGCGTATCATCTCCCTGTTAAAGGTGACGATCACGGAATGCGTGGTACAGGCTTTCTTGCCTGCCTATCTGAATGTAGCCTCTGCTGATTCGTGATTCGTATCGATTTCGATGCACTTCTCAACAGGAAATCAATCTCGTGACAAGACGTATCACCCTCATGTCAATGGTCGCAATTGGGGTCGGCATCGCGCTCGGATATGCCGCAGCGTCGGGCCGATTCGACCCACGGTCCGGGGCGTTCGCGGACGACAAGGCCAACGCGGATGATAAGAAGGCCGCGCCGGATAAACTCGACCGAACGATCCTGCCGGTCCCCGAGTCGCCGTTCCAGGGCAAGATCGGTCGCACCGCCAAGGACTCCACGCCGGACTTCCCCAAGGCCGTAGCCGCGCCGAAAGGCGCGCCGAACGTCCTGCTCATCATGACCGACGACGTGGGTTGGGGCGCATCGTCTACGTTCGGCGGGCCGATCCCCACTCCGACGTATGACAAGCTGGCCAAGGCGGGTCTGCGTTACAACACGTTCCACACGACGGCGCTTTGCTCGCCGACGCGCGCGGCGCTCCTCACGGGCCGGAATCACCACACCTGTAGCACCGGCATCATCATGGAGATGGGCACGGGGTATCCCGGCTACAACTCGCTCATGTCGAAGAGCTGCGGCACCGTCGCGGAAACCCTGAAGCAGAACGGCTGGAACACCTCCTGGTTCGGCAAGAACCACAACGTGCCGGACTGGCAGTCGAGCCAGGCGGGGCCGTTCGACCTCTGGCCCACCGGCTTGGGCTTCGAGCGGTTCTATGGCTTCATCGGCGGTGACACCGACCAGTGGCATCCCGCCCTCTTCGACGGCACCAATCCCATCGAGGCTCCGAACGACCCTAAGTATCACCTGGACGCGGACCTGGGTGACAAGGCCGTCGCGTGGATTCGCCAGCAACACTCGCTCGCACCCGATAAACCGTTCTTCGCCTATTACACGCCGGGCCTCTGCCACGCGCCGCATCACGCGCCGAAGGAATGGATCGCGAAGTTCAAGGGCAAGTTCGACCAGGGCTGGGATAAAGTGCGCGAGGAAACGCTCGCACGCCAAATCGAACAGGGCGTCGTTCCCGTCGGCACCAAGCTTACGGCCCGGCCCAAGGAAATCCCGTCGTGGGAATCGCGCAGCGCCGACGAGAAGAAACTCTACGCCCGCATGATGGAAGTGTATGCCGCGTGCCTGGCCTATTGCGATCACAACATCGGGCGAGTCATTCAAGCGGTCGAAGACACCGGCGAGTTGGATAACACGATCATCGTCTACATCCAGGGCGACAACGGCGCGAGCGCCGAAGGCACACTGCAAGGACTGTCCAACGAACTCGGCGCGGCGGCCAATGGGGTGAAAGAAAGCCTGCCGTATCTCCTCTCCAGCATGGACGAACTCGGCGGCCCGCTGCACTACAATCACTACCCGGTCGGCTGGGCGCACGCCATGTGTTCGCCGTTCCAGTGGACCAAGCAAGTGGCCTCCCACTTCGGCGGCACGCGCAACGGTTTGGTCGTCTCATGGCCGAAGAGCATGAAACGGCCCGGTGAAGTCCGGTCGCAGTTCTGTTCGGTCATCGACATCGCGCCGACGATTCTCGAAGCGGCCGGGGTCAAGGCACCAACGATAATCAATGGCGTGAAGCAGAAGCCAATCGAAGGCACGAGCCTTGTGTATAGCTTCAACGATGCGAAAGCACCCACGCGCCACAAGACGCAGTATTTCGAAATGGTCGGCAATCGCGGCGTCTATCACGACGGCTGGGTGGCCTGCACCACGCCGCGGCGGCTGCCCTGGCAAGGTGCGACGGACTCTAGCCCGGACGACTTCGCGTGGGAATTGTATCACGTCGCGGAAGATTTCTCGGAGGCGAACGACCTCGCCGCCAAGAATCCCGCGAAGCTGAAGGAACTCCAGGCCGTCTTCGATGGCGAGGCGAAGAAGTATAACGTCCTGCCACTCGATGCCTCGTTCGTTGCTCGCGGGGATGTCTCCATCCGCCCGAGCCTGACGCGCGGGCGCAGCAAGTTCACCTACTTTCCAGGGACGATCCGCGTCCCCGAAGGCGCGGCACCGGATTTGAAGAACAAGAGCTTCACCATCACGGCGGAAGTAGAAATCCCAGACGGCGGGGCCGAAGGCGTACTCGCCACGCAAGGCGGACGGTTCGGCGGTTGGGGGTTGCTCCTCCTGGACGGCAAACCCGAATTCGCTTATGCCTTCTCCAACCAGAAGCAGCACAAGTATCGAGTCGCCTCCAAGCAGAAACTCGCCGCTGGCAAGCATACGATTAAGTTCGACTTCGAGTACGACGGCCCCGGCATGGGCAAGAGCGGCACCGGCACGCTCTCCGTGGACGGCAAGCAAGTCGCCCGAGGCAAGATCGAACGCACCATTCCCGTCCGCTTCTCGCTCGACGAGACGTTCGACATCGGCAAAGACACCGGCACACCCGTGGTCGAGGACTATGTGAACAAGATGCCGTTCGAGTTCACGGGCGTCCTGAAGAAAGTCGTGATCGACCTAGGCAAGAGCGGCCTCGGGGCCTCCGATGAGAAGAAACTGAAGGACATAACCGAAAAGGCGGCGCGAGCCGTCGAGTAACTGCGACCCCACCAAGAGCCGCGTGGCGGTTCATCCGCCGCGCGGCTTTGCGGCAGGAGTCCAGCAAATTCGTCTATCTGCCCCCGGCCCGGAAGAAGATCACTCAGAGGTTGTGAAAAAATCACTGGTCGATGTGTTGTGGCGGCAAGTTTCCAAC
>JANXSH010000178.1 GCA_025356615.1 Planctomycetia bacterium
GAAGACGACCATCACCGCCACACCTTCGGTTTTCTATCCGCATGAGTGTAGCTCGACTCTCAGCGCGATTAGCCCCGATGGAAAGTATGTCGTCTACGCCCCGTTTCGCAAGGCTCCTGCGCCGCATGAGATCCGCGTTTGTGACTCGACCACGAAAAAGGTGATCCATACCTTTCACGGCAGTATGCTCGGTGCGGCGTTTACGCCCGATTCCTCGCGCCTCATCTGCCATTGCGTACATCGCTCCCCTAATGGTTCTTGGGCTGCTCCCCAAATCGATGTCCACGACGTGAAGACGTGGAAGCGACTCCGCGAGATCCCGCTGAAGGCCGGTCAGCCGGGGGGAGGGGGAGATGGGCATGGCTCTCCGCCCCTTTTCGCGCTGAACAACGACGTGGTCGTACTCTCGGGCAAGAACGAGGTGGCGACGGTCTACGATCTGAGGACGGGCAAGGTACTCGGCGACCTGCCGGGCAAGCACCGGGCGGTGTCCCTGGCCCTATCGCGTGACGGGCGCTGGCTGCTCACGGTGGACAACAAGAATATCTTGCACACCTGGGACGTGAAGGCACTCGAGCACGACCGACTGCTATACGAGCACATTAGTTATGTGGAATCCATCGCCATCAGCCACGACGGGCGCTGGTGCGCTTTGGGGACGAGTCGCGGCATCAAGGTGTTCGATCGCACGACCGGCGGGGAGAAGGCGGAGGGCCGCACGAACCTGGTTCGGCCCTACGCCATGCAGTTCACACCCGACGGCAAACGAATCATCGCGGCTGTCGGTACACGGATGCTGACACCGGACCAACTGGACTGGGGGCTTCGTTTCTGGGACTGGCAGACGGAGGATCCCCCGACCTCGGTGATCTCCCCCATTACCCCGGAGGATTCCAAAACTCGGCGCGGCAAAGGCACCTTCCACCCCTGGATGATGACGAGCGACGGCAATCGTTTCTTCTCCGTAAGGGGCGGTCAGGGGCGGCTATTCCTCGACCTGAAGAACCCCAACCCGGCCCCCGAGAAGAAGCCGGAGCTGAAGAAGGAAGCACCGAAGAAGCCCTGACCTCCGAACACCGAGCCGCTTCCTCTCATCGCCGATGGATCGCCGTCACGCCCGGCGTCTCCACCTCGAGGATGCTCCCCGCGACGGAGCCATACGCCGCCTTGTACGCGATCGCCGCCTTCACGACGAGGATTCGCATCCGTCCCGGCTCCAGGCCCAGGCAGGTCAGTGCGCCGAGGCTGAACGGCGGGTGGCGGAGCGACGTGAGGGCGAGCCAGTCGTCTCCCGGCAGTTCGACGAGCGCCGTCGGCCCCATGTGGTTGATGCGCTTGCCGCCGTGGCGAATCGCGGTCTCGGTGTAGTCCCCGTCGTGCAACAGCCGCACGACGCCCGTCACCTCGACCGGGTCGCCGTGCAGGCGATCGACCTTGCCGCCGACGCGGAGCGTGACGGAGTCGCCGACTCGCCGACACTCGCGTACCGCCTCGGGGTCGTAGAGGCACACGACGAATCCCGTCGCGCCCTTGCGCAACAGCTCGGCGAGGAGGACCGTCCCGTCCCCGGCGGAGCCGCCGCCGACGTTGTCGCCTGTATCGACCAGGACGACGGGGCGGCGCGTCTCGCCCATCGCACTGCGAACCGCCGTTGCCGGGTCCGGCAATTGGGCGTCGAACTCGTCCCGGCGCGCGACGAGATCCTCGGCGATGGCCTCGGCCCGCTGTCTCAGCTCCCGCATGTCGCCTTGGCCGACGAGGACGATCGCCGGCCCGACGTGCGGCACGTCGGCATAAGCGAAGCCGGGGAGCAGGCTCGCCGCGAGGATCGAATCGCCTTCCATCTCGCGGACCCGTCGCATGACGCCGACGAGTGGCTCGAGCGAGGTGTCCTGCTTCATGATGTTAATGCGCATGGCCGGCTTCACGACGACGAGGCGCGGGCGGATCTCGCCCCGCACCCAACGAACGAGCAGTCGGGCCGCCCTCACGCCGCATTCGTGCTGATCGATGTGCGGGTTGGTCCGATAGGCAACCGCGAGGTCGCAGACCTCCGCAAGGTCCGGCGGCAAGTTGCCGTGCAGGTCGAACGTCACGCCGACGGGAAAGTCCGGCCCGACGACTTTCCGCACGCGCGCCAGGATCTCCCGATCCGCATCGGGTCGGCCCTCGGACACCATCGCCCCGTGCAGCGCGAGCAAGAGGCCGTCGAGCCGCTCGGCGCGAAGGCGCTCGATCAGCGCGGCACAGACCTCCTCGAAAGCCTCCCGCGTCACGGGGCCGGAAGGCGTCGCCCAGGCCATGAGCAACGGCACGGCGGTGAAGCCGAGTTCGTCCGCCGCCGAGAAGAAACCACCCACTTCGTGCCGCGCGTCGCGCCACTCCTTCAGCACGTCATCCCCGAACGCCATCCCCTGCTCGACGAACGCCTTGCGATCGGCGAGGATGGGGTTGAACGTGTTCGATTCGTGCATGAACCCGGCGATGCCGATCCGCATGACATCTCTCCCGAGAGGATAACGTCACAGTCCCGAGACCACGTCGTATCTGTATATAGGGAAGTTGATTGCAGTTGGACGCACACGAAGGTACAATTCTTCACACGGCTCTCCCAACTTGCGAAGAACCCCCATTCTTCCAGAGACGAGGGCGAGCGAAAATCAACAAAGAAGCTAACGACAGAGTCACAGAGGACGCAGAGAGAAGACACAGAAGGAGAGGAATAGAAGCAGGCGTTTCCTTCTCCTGTATCGTCTTCTCTGTGTCCTCCGTGACTCTGTGGTTGACTTCTTTTCGGGAACACCGGGGGAGCGGACCAGCGTGAGCAGGATGGAGAGCCAAGAGCCGATCGCCGTCGTGGGAATCGGCTGCCGATTCCCCGGCGGGGCCAACACCCCGGCTGCCTTCTGGAGCCTGCTCGAGCGTGGCGTCGATGCCGTCGGGGAGATCCCAGCCGATCGCTGGAATGCCGAGGCGTTCTACGATCCCGAACAGGGCAAGCCGGGCAAGACGCACGCCCATCGGGGCGGATTCGTCGAGGGGATCGATCGCTTCGATCCGCACTTCTTCGGCATCTCGCCGCGCGAGGCGGCGCGGATGGACCCGCAACAACGGCTCCTCCTCGAGGTCGCCTGGGAGGCGATGGAGGACGCGGGCCAGCCGCTCGAGCGCGTCGCCGGCAGCCGGACGGCGGTCTTCGTCGGCGTCTCGAGCTGGGATTACTCCCTCCTCCAGACGAGTTTCCGCGATCGCGGCATCATCGACGTGCATTCCAACACCGGCATATCCCTGAGCATCGCGGCCAACCGCATCTCCTATTGCTTCGACCTGCGCGGGCCGAGCGTCGCCCTGGATACCGCCTGCTCCTCGGCCCTCGTCGCCGTCCACATGGCGTGCAAGAGCATCTGGACGGAGGGATGTCCACTGGCACTCGCGGGCGGGGTCAGCGTTCTGCTGTTGCCGGACTGGTACATCGGGTTCTCGCGGATGGGCATGCTGTCGCCCGACGGAATGTGCAAAGCGTTCGACGCGCGGGCCAACGGCTTCGTCCGCAGCGAAGGCGCGGGCATGGTCGCGCTGAAGCCGCTCTCGCGGGCGCTGGCCGACGGCGACCGCATCTACGCCCTGATCCGCGGGACGGCTGTGAACCAAGACGGACGGACCCCCGGCATGACCGTCCCCTCGCAGGAGGCGCAGGAGTCCCTCCTGCGCGAAGCCTGTCGGAGCGCAGATGTTCTTCCCTGTGACATCCAGTACGTCGAGGCCCACGGCACCGGCACGCTCGTCGGCGACCCGATCGAGGCCCGCGCCCTGGGCGGAGTGTTTTCGGCGGATCGACCCGCCGATCGGCCCTGTCTGCTCGGCTCGGTGAAGACGAACATCGGACACCTGGAGGCCGGCGCGGGCATCGCCGGACTCATCAAGGTCGCCCTGTCGCTGCACCATCGCCTCATCCCGAAGAATTTGCACTTCGAGACACCCAACCTCGAGATCGACTTCACCCGGCTCGGCCTGCGCGTCCCCGTGACGAACGAACCCTGGCCCGAGAGTCAGGGGCCACGGTTGGCAGGAGTCAACGCCTTCGGCTACGGCGGCACGAATGCCCACGCAATCTTGCAGTCGGCTTCTTGCTCGGATGACAAGGTGACAAGGTGGCAAGGTGACAAGGTGAAAAACGGGGACAGCCTGTCACTCCGTCACCTCGTCCCGCTGTCCGCGCGAAGCGCTGAAGCGCTGGGAGACTCGGCCCGCGCCTTCCTGGAGTTCCTCGCCTCGACTCCAGCGGACGTGTCATTGGGCGACATCGCGGGGAATGCGGCGCTTCGGCGGACGCACCACGCGCATCGGCTCGCTGTCGTCGCCACATCTCGCGCAGACCTGGCCGAGCAACTGGACCAACACCTTCGTCATCCGAGTGCGATATCCTCCGGTCGGGTGCCGCGCCTGGCGTTCGTCTTCGCAGGACAAGGGCCGCAATGGTGGGGCATGGGGCGACAGTTGCTCCGCGAGCAGCCCGTCTTCCGCGACATGATCGAGCGCTGTGACACGATCCTACGCGGCCTCGGCCCCTGGTCGCTCCTCGCCGAGATGTCGGCCCCGGCGGGTGCCTCGCGCATGGAGGAGACCGCCGTCTCGCAGCCGGCCATCTTCGCGCTGCAAGTCGCGCTGGTCTCTTTGTGGCAATCCTGGGGCGTTCGGCCCGAGGTCGTGGTGGGGCACAGCGTCGGCGAAGTGGCCGCCGCCTACCTCGCCGGCGTCTTCGGCCTGGAGGACGCGGTACGCATCATCTACCAACGTGGCCGGTGCATGGATCGCGCCTCGTCGCGCGGGCGGATGCTCGCCGCCGGTGTCTCCGCCGAGGAGGCCGAACAGCTCATCGCGGGATACGCCGACCGAGTGGCGATCGCCGCCATCAACAGCCCCTCTTCGGTCACGCTGTCCGGCGAGGCCGGCCCCCTAGAGGCTATCGGGGTTGGGCTGGAGAGTCGCGGTCTGTTCGCTCGGATGCTCCAGGTCGAGTACGCCTTCCACAGCGCCCAAATGGATCCGGTGCGCGACGAACTCCTCGCCTCACTCCAGGGGATCCGCCCGAGGGCAGCGACGCTTCCGTTGTTCTCGACAGTTACCGGGAAGCGCGTCATCGGCGAAGAAATGGGGCCGGAATACTGGTGGCGAAACGTTCGCCAGACGGTTCGCTTCCTCGACGGGATCGCGGGGCTGATCGAGTACGGATGCGATGTCGTCGTCGAACTCAGCCCGCACCCGGTGTTGACGACGGCGGTGAGCGAGTGCTATCAGCAGCGCGGCAAGAAGGTGACGACGCTCCAGTCCCTCCGCCGACCGGCGCGCGAGGGGCGACCCCCGGAAGAACGCGCCTCGATGCTGCGCTCCCTGGGCGCGCTCTACGCCCTTGGCGTGTCCGTCGATTGGCAGGCGTTGCACGGACCGAACCCCGCGCGATTCATCAGCCTGCCGCTGTACCCCTGGCAGCGCGAACGATGCTGGCACGAATCCGAAGAGTCGCGGGCCTCTCGCCTGCTCGCGCCAGTCCATCCACTGCTGGGACGCTCGGCACAGGAGGTTCGGCCCACCTGGGGCACGCGCCTCGACCTTCGTCTGTTACCCTGGCTCGGCGATCACCGCGTCCAGAGGACGGCCCTGCTCCCGGCGTCCGCTTACATCGAACTCGCCTTCGCCGCTGTCCGCGAAGCCTTCGGCCCCGGCGCGTGCGAATTGGAGGATGTGAAGCTCACCAACCCCTGCTTCTTGACGCCCGACAAGCCTCTCTGGCTCCAGACCGCCTTCGATTCGGAGACCAACACGGTCCAGGTCCATACGCGCAGCCTGGATCGTGAGTCGATCGCCGAGAGCGGCGCATGGACCGCTCACATGAGCGTGGGAAGGACAAATCTCATAGAGGCGACGCGAAGACCCCACCCCCCAACCCCCTCCCCAAAAGGAGAGGGGGAGCCGGAGGCGGGATCAGAAGCGTCCACCTTCCCCTATCCGGTCTTGCTCCCCCCTCTCCTTGCAGGAGAGGGGGGTTGGGGGGGTGAGGTCTTCGCGTCGCCGCTCCGATGGTCTAAACAAGAGTTCACCCGCGAGCAATGCGTCACCAACCTACAGAAGATCGGACTCGACTACGGGCCCTCGTTCCAAGGCATCGAACGCGCCTGGCAGGGCGAGGGCGAGTCGCTCGGCCTCGTCCGGCTGCCCGCGCCGCTCATGCCTCATGCCTCTGAGTATCTGTTCCATCCCGCCCTCCTCGACCTCTGCTTCCAGGTGGCCGTCGTCGCCGATCCAGGGTTCGGCGAGGGCGGCGGCTTGTATCTGCCCACCGAGATCGAGCGCGTCCGGCTCTACCGCTCCGCCGGGCCGAGCCTGTGGTGTCATGCGCGCGTCCGACTGAAGACGACCCGCACGACCGTGGTCGATTTCGACATCTACGACGAGGCCGGGCAACTCGTCGCTCGAGTGATGGGGCTTCGGAGTCAGCGCGTCATGGGGGACAAGGAGGAGACGCTCGACGACCTACTCGGGGCGTATCAGTGGCAGCGCGAGGAATCATGCTCCCCTCTCCCCCGAGTACAGGGGCGAGGGGGACCGGAAACGAGGCCCGGCACCTGGTTGATCTTCGCGGACCGCAGCGGCCTGGGGGCCGAGTTGGCGAGCCGACTCTTCGACGACGGTGAAGAGTGTCTCGTCCTCTCACCTGGCGAGACAGACCTGGCCCGACTCATCGAGGCGATGCCGTCGCCCTGTCGAGGCATCGTCCACCTCTGGAACCTCGATGCGCCGCTGGCGGAAGACCTGACGACGGCGGATCTGGAGGAGACGCACGAACCGGGACTGCAAAGCATCGTACATCTCGTCCAGGCGTGGGAGGAGGTCGGCGGGGAGCGGCCCACCCGGCTCTTGATCGCGACGCGCGGGGCGCAACCGGTCGATGGCGATGCGATCGAGGGCATCGCCCAAAGTTCGGCCATCGGGTTGGGCCGAGTGATCGCAGGAGAATACCCACGCCTTCGCTGCCGACTCGTAGACCTGGACCCAGGCGACGCGGACGGCGGGTTACACTCCCTGCTCGACGAACTGCGGATCGACGACGACGAGGACGAAGTCGCCCGTCGCGGCCCCGATCGCTTCGTCCATCGGTACATGCCCACGCCGGGGCAGGCTCACATCGAGGCGGCGGACCGCCCCTATCGCCTTACTACTCCCGAGGACCGGACGCTCGACAGCCTTCGCCTCCAGGCCATCCGTCGGCAACCCGTCGAGCCGGGACACGTCGAAATCGAGGTCGTGGCCGCCGGCCTCAACTTCAGCGACGTGATGAAAGTCCTGGGCATCTACCCCGGCCTGGACGCCGGTCCCGTCCCCCTCGGCGCGGAGTGCAGCGGCATCGTCACCGCCATCGGGGCGGGCGTTGATGACGTGCGCGTCGGGGACGAGGTGATGGCCGTCGCCCCGTTCAGCCTGGGCAGTCACGTCACCACGCGGGCGGAACTCGTCGTCGCCAAACCCGCGCACCTCAGTTTCGAGGAGGCCGCCACCGCCCCCATCGCCTTTCTGACGGCGGCCTACGCCCTGGAACATCTCGGCGCGATGAGCAAGGGCGATCGCGTCCTCATTCACTCCGCGTCCGGCGGCGTCGGCCTCGCCGCCCTCCAGCTGACCCACCTCGCCGGGGCCGAGGTGTTCGCCACGGCGGGGACGCCCGAGAAACGCGAATACCTGCGCGGTCTCGGCGTCGAACACCTCATGGACTCCCGCTCGCTGGCGTTCGCCGACGAGGTGATGCGCGACACCCACGGCGCGGGCGTTGACCTGATCCTCAACTCGTTGCCAGGGGAGGCGATCGCGCGCGGCCTCGACTGCCTCGCCGACTCGGGGCGATTCCTCGAGATCGGCAAACGCGACATCTACAAGAACACCCGCGTCGGGCTGCGTCCTTTCCGCAACAACCTCTCGTTCTTCGCCATCGATCTCGATCGGGTCATGCGCCAGCGCCCCGCCCTCCTCGGCACGCTGTTGCGAGACATCGCCCGAAGGCTCTGCGCCCGCGAGTTGACTCCGCTACCCCATCGCACTTGGCCGATCAGCGACGCTGTCGAGGCATTCCGCTACATGCAGCAGGGCAAACACATCGGCAAGATCGTACTGTCCCTCCGTGAGCGACCTACGTCTCTCGCCCCCGCCGAGGACGTGCCGCTGACCCTCCGGGCCGACGCCTCATACCTCATCACGGGCGGCCTGGGCGGATTCGGGTTGGTCGTGGCGCGGTGGATGGTCGAACGGGGTGCTCGCCACCTCGTCCTGGTGGGGCGAAGCGGTGCCCACACCCCCGAGGCGCTGGCGGCAGTCGCCGAGTTGCAAGAGATGGGCGCGTGGGTCGTCGTCTGTCGGGCGGACGTGTCCCGCGCGGAAGACGTGGAATCGCTGTTCGTCGAGGTCGATCGGCTACCGCCGCTGCGGGGTGTCGTCCACGCCGCGATGGTGCTGGAAGATTCGCTGCTGGTCAACCTCGATCGGTCGCTGATGCGTCGGGTTCTCGCGCCCAAGGTCAGCGGGGCGTGGAACTTGCATCTCCAGACGCGCGAGCGACCGCTCGACTTCTTCGTCCTGTTCTCGTCGCTGTCGAGCGTGTTCGGCCACGCCGGTCAGGGCAACTACGCCGCCGCGAATGCGTTCCTGGACGCACTCGCCTGGCATCGCCGCGCGAGCGGCCTGCCGGCCCTGACGATCAACTGGGGGGCGCTCGGCGAGGTCGGCTACCTGGCGCAGCGCACCCACCTCGGCGAACGGCTGGAGCGCCAGGGCATCCGCAGTTTCAGCGTCCGCCAGGCGCTGGCGCTCCTCGACCGCGCGATCACGCGGGAGTTGACGCAGGTCAGCGTCCTGCGGATCGATTGGTCGCGCTGGCGCGGCCTGGGCGTGACGGGACGGATCTCGCCGCGCTTCGCCCACTTGTGCCGATCCGCCACCGAGACCGGCGAGGGCGTGCCGGACGATACCCTCACCCGCGACACCCTCCTGGCGGCCACACCGGCGGAGCGGGCGGGACTGTTAGAATCCCTCCTCCGCGACAAGATCGCCCGCGTCCTGGGCACCTCTCCCGCCCGGCTCGAAGCCGACACGGTCCTCCTCGGCCTCGGCTTCGACTCGCTCATGGCGGTCGAGTTGCGAAACTGGATCGAGAGCGAGCTGCGCGTCAACGTCCCCATCATGGAGTTGATGCGCAGCCCCAGCCTCGCACGGCTGACGCAATTCCTCGAGCAACATCTGAACGAGCCGACTCGAAACGGGCACACTGTCCCGAAGGAGGAAGTCCGCACCGGGATGCAGGAGTTGTCGGGCGACCAGGTCGATGCGATGCTCGCCTCGCTCATGGCGAAGAAGGAGCAGGGGGCTTCGATGAAAGGCTAGACCTTACGCCCTAGACCCTCTCCCTTGCAGGAGCGGGGTCAGGGTCAGGTCTTCGCCGAAATTGTATCGCCTCCGCGAGTTTCAGGCGACCTTCCCCGCCATGACCCACGCCGTAGGCGCGAGGACGAGGACGATTCCGGCGATCGTCATCTCGTCGTAAGTCGTCCCCGTGAACAGTAGGTCGAGTCCGACAGCGAAGACGATCTGAGTCAGACCGACAATCGAGACGCGGGCCGGCGGCCCCGAAGTGAACGCCTTGGTCAGACAGAATTGCCCCATTGTCGCGGTGATGCCGACCCCCACGAGCAAGAGGAGGTTGCGGGAGTCGAGCAGCTGCGCCACGGGCACCGGCGGACCGACCAGCCAGGAGGCCAGCACGAACAGCGTGGCGATGCCCGAGAAGTGGGCGACGATGGCCCAGGGGTGGATCTTTTCGAGGCGATGAAGCCCGAGCATGGCGATCGAGGAGGAGAACGCCGCCACCAGCGCGAGCGGCACCGCGATCTTCGTCTCAGAGGAGGCTTCGTAGTGCGGCTGCTGGATCAGGAAGATCCCCCCGACCCCGCACGCCGCTGCGAGCCAGACCGACCACCCCGGCCGGATGTGCAGCAGGGGCCAGGAGAGGAGCGCGACCCAGATCGGGAAGGTGTTCGTCAGTGTGAGGACCTCGGCCGTTCGCAACTTCGAGAACGCGAAGAAGGTGCAGAGCAGGCTCACGCTGCCCGCGATGCTGCGCATCCAGAGGATGCCGGGCCGCCACACCACCAGTTTCGCCCCGCACCCGAGCGCTAGGGAAAGGGAGAACAGGAACGCGAGTAGACTCCGCCCCA
>JANXSH010001312.1 GCA_025356615.1 Planctomycetia bacterium
GGACGAGTTTCGCATCGTCCCTCTCGACTCACACACGCACACCTCAGCCCCGTTTACGGGGCTTTGGTTCTTAGCCCGGTCCTTTAGGGCCGGGCGTTGCTGGGTGGTGGGGTCCGCCTCACCCACCTTCGTCGAATCGCAGCCCGGAGACGACTCGTGACCCTGATCGACCTCGTCGTCTTGGCCCTGCGCACACTCGCCAAGAACAAGCTCCGCTCGGGCCTTACGGTCCTCGGCGTCGTCATCGGCATCGCCGCCGTCACGACGATGGTGTCGATCGGACAGGGGGCGAGCGAACTCATCCAGAACCAGTTCCGCAACCTCGGCTCCAACGTCATCATCGTCCTGCCGGGCAGCCGGGACACCGGCGGCACGCGCCAGGGCACCGCGCCGTCGCTGACCCAGGCCGATGTCACGGCGGTCCGCTACGAGTGCCCCTCCGTCCTTGCCGTCAGCCCGCTCGTCGGCACGAGCGGCCAGGTGATCGGCGGCAACGTCAACTGGAAGCCGAACGAGATGCTCGGCGTGGGCCAGGAATACCTCATCGTCCGCAACTGGGGTCTGTCGAGCGGCGACTTCTTCAGCGAACGCGATGTCGCGGGCGCTTCCAAAGTCTGCGTCATCGGCCAGACACTCGTCAACCGCCTCTTTCCGGGCAGTTCGCCGCTGGGCCAACTCGTCCGGGTCAAGAACATTCCCTTCACGGTCATCGGCGTGTTGACACGCAAGGGCGCGAACCTCGGGGGGCAGGATCAGGACGACATCCTGCTGATGCCCTACACCACGGTACAAAAGCGACTCCAGGGGTCCACATTCTCCAACATCGGCGTCATCTTCGTCTCGGCAAAGTCCGAGCAACTCTCGACCCAGGCCGAGAACGAGATCCGCTCGCTCTTGCTCGAACGCCACAAGATCGCGCCGGGCCAGCCGCCCGATTTCGAGGTTCGGAACACGACCGAGCTTGCCAAGGCATTCAGCATCGTCACCAGCTCGATGACCGCCATGCTCGCGGCGATCGCGGCGATCTCGCTCCTCGTCGGGGGCGTCGGCATCATGAACATCATGCTCGTCTCCGTGACCGAGCGCACCCGCGAGATCGGCGTCCGCATGGCCCTGGGTGCCCGACCGCGCGACATCCTGCGCCAGTTCCTCGTCGAGTCGATCGTACTTTCGAGCATCGGCGGGGTCATCGGCATCAGCCTGGGCGTCGGCGCGTCGGTCGGCGTCACGGCGATCATGAACAAGATTTTGCCCAGCGCCGATTGGCCGCTCGTCGTGTCGCTCCCGGCGGCGGGCATCGCCCTCGGCTTCTCGGCGGCCGTCGGCATGTTCTTCGGGTTCTACCCCGCGCGTCGGGCCAGCCGACTCGACCCGATCGAGGCGCTTCGCTACGAATGAGACGGAGAGAATTCGTCCTTTCGAGAAAGAAGAAATAACAACAGACCGATAAGCGGCTAGAATCAGGCAGTGAACTCGAGATCCGTCAGAAGTAGGTGCTGCGAGCCGAGCGGCACTCGAACTCCGGCTCGGCTCGCCGGACCTACTTATTCTAGCCGCTTATCGGCCTGTTGCTTTCTTTCTGTGCCTCTGTGGTTAACGCTTCGTTCCTGGAGATCGACGATGAGCCTCTACTTTCCCACCGACGACGAGTTGGGCCGACATACTATCTTCCCTGGCGTCCACATCCGCACGGCGGCGGCCGAGAAGATGATGATGTCCGTCGTCACGATCGAGCCTCGCGCGGTCGTCTCGGAACACAGCCACCCCCATGAGCAGGTGGGCATGGTCCTCATGGGCCAGGCCGTCTTCACGATCGGCGGCGAGGAAAAGACCCTGGAGGCGGGCGACCTGTACCGCATCCCCGGCGGGGTCGTCCATAAGGTCGTGGCGCTCGACGAGACCGTCGTGGCGCTCGACATCTTCGAGCCTGTCCGCGAAGAGTACAAGTAAGAGAGGTAGGTCCGGCGAGCCGAGCCGGACCCGAGTGCCACTCGGCTCGCAGCGCCTCTTCGCATGCGAGCGATACGAGAAAAGCGAACTTCTCGGTCTTCCCTGTAAGGTACCGCTCGGCTCGCGGCACCTGCTTCCTCTTTACCCCCCCATCCAGCTCCCCACCTGGAAGACCACGAACGCCGCGACATACGCCAGCAGTGTCATGTAGACGAACGTGAACGCGGGCCAGGCCCACGAGCGCGTCTCGCGGCGGATGACGGCGAGGGTCGAGGCGCACTGGCAGCACAGCGCGAAGAAGACCATGAGCGACAGCGCCGAGGCGACCGTGAACAGCGGCCGCTCCGGGTCGTCGTCCCATGTGGCAGCGCGGATCGCCTTGCCGAGGGCCGTCCCCCCTGCACCGGAGATGCCGGCTTTGGTGATCTCGTCGCTTTCCACTTTCCCCTCGCGGAACACGATGCCGAGCGTACTGACGACGACCTCGCGCGCCGGGAAGCTCGCCAGGGCGGCGACGCCGATCCGCCAGTCCCAGCCGAGCGGCCGGACCGCCGGCTCGATCGCCCGGCCGAGCCGGCCGAGGTAGCTCTGGCGCTTCCACTCCATCTGGATCGCGTTCAGTTCGTGGTCGGTCGGCTGGAGCTTTTTCTCGAGGGCTTCCACCTTCTCCTCGTCCGGCGTCGGCGACTCCTTCTCCCGTCGCAGTTCGTCCCGCAACGCCTTGACCGGCTCGTCGTCGAGGGCGGCGATGCGTTCCGCGTAATCGTGGGCGGGGAAGTTCAGCAGCACCCAGACGAGGATCATCGACGCCAGGATCATCGTCCCGGCGCGGCGGAGGAACATCATCGCGCTGTCGAGGACGCGCCGCCCGACGGTCGAGACGCCGGGCCACTTGTAGCCGGGCATCTCCAGCACGAAGACGGGCGTCCGGCCCTTCAGCAGGGTGCGCTTGAGCAACAGGGCGACGAGCGGGGCGGCGACCAGGCCGATGAGGTAGAGGCCGAACATGACCAGCCCCGGCATCCAGAACGGGTAGCCTTCGGAGAAGAACACGGCGATGAGCAGGATGTAGAGCGGCAGCCGGGCCGAGCAGCTCATCAGCGGGGCGGTGATGATGGTGGCGAGCCGGTCGCGCCGGTCCTCGATGACGCGCGTCGCCATGATACCGGGCACCGCGCAGGCGAGCGACGACAGCAGGGGGATGAACGACTTGCCCGACAGGCCGCAGCGCGACATGATGCGGTCCATCAGGAACGCCGCCCGCGCCATGTAGCCGCAATCCTCGAGGACGGCGATGAACGCGAACAGGATGAGGATCTGCGGCAGGAAGACGACGACCGCGCCGACCCCGCCGATGACGCCCTCGACGAGCAGGCTCGTGAACGGCCCCGGCGGCAGCGCCCCGGCGACGAGGACGCCGAGCCAGTCCTTACCCGAGTCGATGAGCTTCATGAGCGGCCGGGCCGCCGTGTAGATCGACTGGAAGACGACGAACATGACGACCAGGAAGACGGCCAACCCGGCGACGCGGTGCGTCAGCACCCGGTCCAGGCGATCGGTCCACGTCACGGCCCGGACGTTCGGGCGCTGGACACAGCCCGCCAGCGCCTGGCGGATCCAGGCGTAGCGCGTCCGCGCCTCGACGGCGGGGACCGGGCAGCCGCCGGCCGTGAGGCGCTGTCTCGCCTCCAGCAAAGGCTCGCGCAACTCGGGCCGGCCCGACAGCAGCCGCGTCTCGGTGTAGCCTCCCACGTCGATGAGCAGTCGCCGGACGAGGAACGTCGGAACCTCCTCCAAGAGGTTGCCGATCGAGGCGACCTCGGCGGCGAACGCGGGGGGGAACTCCGGCATCCGCGTCGGCGCGGCGTGGGAGGCGGCCTCGGCGACGGCGGCGCGGAGGGCCTCGAGACCTTTCCGCTTGTTCGCCTGGATGGGGACGATCGGAACGCCCAGCCGTTCGGCCAGGAGCGGCACGTCGAGCCGGATCCCCTGACTCTCGGCGACATCGATCATGTTGAGCGCCACGACGACGGGCAGCCCCAGTTCCAGCGCCTGGGTCGCGAGGTAGAGGTTGCGCTCGAGGTTGGAGGCGTCCGCGATGCAGACGAGGACATCCGGCCGGGCCTCGCCGTCCTGCCGACCGAGGATGACATCCACCGTGACCATCTCGTCCGGGCTGCGCGGGGCGAGGCTATACGTTCCCGGCAGGTCGATGAGGTCGAACGCCAGCCCGGCACACGTCATCTGGCCGACCTTCGACTCGACCGTGACCCCCGGATAGTTGCCGACCCGATGATTCAGGCCGGAGAGGGCGTTGAAGAGGGTGGTCTTGCCAGTGTTGGGGTTGCCCAGGAGGGCCGCACGAAGGCGGCGAGACTTCGTCTCAGTAGGACTGGGCGTGACAACCGTCGGGAGGCCGGAAGGGGGGGTCATGGCAGGGACTCGACTTCGACTCGCGCCGCGTCGGCGCGGCGGACACTCAGGCGGGAATCACCCAGACGTAGCTCGATCGGATCACCCAGAGGAGCGAAAGCGAGCAGTTCGACCTCGTCGCCCTCGAGCATCCCCATTTCCATCAGGCGCTGGACGAGTAGGGGATCGCCTCGCAGGGCGATGATTCGCCCACGCTGCCCCACCTTCAGCCGGTCCAGCGTAGTTGGCGTCAACGAGGGTCTCTCGGGTGGGTTCAGACGGCCCCTTCGGGGCGGACGAGAACGCCGACGGACTGCTCCCCACGCAGGGAGAGCCGACCGCCGCCGACCTGGATGAGGCAGGGGGAGCCGCCGCGCAACATCTGGATACGGACGCCGATGCGGACGCCGAGTTCGGCGAGACGACCGATCCAGTCCGGCTCGCCGGACACGTCGCGTACCTCGGCCCATTCACCCGGACGAAGGCACTCGAGAGGTAAGAGGTCGAAGTTCACAGCATCCCCCCGTGGAGCTTGTTGAGACTGAATCTCACTTACTCTATCATAAGGGATCGATGAGCGAGGTCAAGGAGATTAGGTGAAAGAAGAAGGGAATGGGAGGAACTCGGGGAAGGGAGTGGCGAAGCCCAGCGGTTGCAACCGCTGGGCTTGGGAGTTTCCCTACTTCTTAAGCGCCGCCGCAGGGGTCAGGATGAGAGTGAAGGCTGTCACATCGCCCTTCGCGCCGTGTCGGAGTTCGACGCGGTCGATCATCTCCAGCCCGGCGCGGAACGCATCGAGTCGTTCGAGCGCCTTGGCTTTCGAGAGGCCATCGGTCTGGGCCAGGACGGCGGCGAGCGGTTCACGGCGTTGCTCCAGATAGGCCCGCCAGTCCTTGAGCGATGCTCGCAGGAGTGGGATATCGGAGGAGGTGCCCGCCGTGCCTGGCTCGAACGCGGCGATGCCGGCGAGGGAACTCGAGACGACGAGGTGTTCCGCCTTCAGGGCGAAGGCCGGCTCGACGCCGGGGGGGAAGAGTTCCTTGCCGGTCAGATGGTGGAGGCGGATCTTGTCGCGGGTCAGCGTCTTGAGGGCCATCGGCTTGTCGGGGTGTTGCTTGTTGTGGCCCAGAATGATGAGTCGTACCCAGAATCGGACGGCCTGGTCGATGGGGTCGTCCTCGTCGCCTCGCGCCACCCGGATCGCCGCCACAACGGTCGGCACCCAGTTCTTGCCGTCGATGGGCGGCGCGGTCACGCATACGCCCCAATCGGGGCCGAGTGCGGGCAACAGTTCTTTGATGAATTCCTTGCCCATGACCGCGCCGATAGACCGCTCCAGGTCGCCTTCGAGCGTCTTGCGACTCGATTTCGAGAGGAATTCGGTCATCATCTCGAAGAGTGCGGCCACGTCGAGCCGGCCCGAGGCGGCGAAGAGCGCGTTGTCGGGGAACGACGACCAGAGGGCGCTCGGCTTGCCGGCGGTCGTCAGGAATCGGCGAGCCGCCGGGCCGAGCCGATCGACTTTCGCCTTGATCGTCACCGAGATTCGGACATCGACATCGAGGGTCAGGCCGAGGCCGACGCCTTCGACCGCCTTCCAGTAGCCGACGAAGGCTTTGCCGGCGTCGTCGGTCGCCTTCGCGGTTACGGAGGCGTCCCAGGCGCGGGGGTTGAGGGCGAGGGCGACGAGCGCCTTGTCGAGGTGCATTTCCTCGAGGCGACGTGCCACGGGAGGCTTGGCCTTCGCGGCGAGAGTGCGGTCGGAGTCGATGGCCCGCTTCAGCAACTCCTCCTGGGAGGTGACGAGCAGGATCGGGCCACGCAACAGGTAATACGTCGTCGCCTTGGCTTCCTTGCGGGCGACGTAGCGCACGCCGCGATGCTCCTTGTCGGTCAGTTCCTCGAGTTCGCCGGTCGCCTTCTGGAGCTTGTTCAGGCTCTCGACGAGGCGGGCCAACTTCTTCGCGTCACGGGCGCGGGTGAGGAACATGCCCTGTTCCTCGCCGGGCTTGTCGGCGGGGCCGGGCCGGTAGGCGAACGCGAAGGCGTCGCCGAAGATGTCCTCACGGAGATCCTTCCAGGTGACGCCGAGGTGTTTCTCGGCGTACTTCTCGAACTCCTCGAGTTGCTTCCGCTCGACGCCGGCGGCGGAACCCAGGATCGGCTTGCTCCACTTCTGATAGAACGGGGACGCCTGGAGGTCGTCGAGTCGGCCGCGCAGGTCTCGGACGACGAGGCAGAATCCGACATCCTCGGGGACGTAGCGTAGGAGTTCATCGCTCGCGGGATTCGCCGAGGCCAAGCCGGGGACGAGCAGCGCGAGGACGACCAGGAGCGAGGAGTGTCGTAGGCTCATGGGGTGCGTCGTCTCATCCGGGCTTGTTGGGGGTCGAACGAACGACGGGCAGATCCCGCAGGAAGAGGCGGACGGCTCGCTGGGCGGAGTCCGTGACCGGAGCAAACCCCGTCGAAACCCCCGTCGAGGCTTCGCGGAACGGCTCCAAGGCTGGCTCGATAGGGGGCACGGTAGGCATCGGCTGGAGCGCCTGCGGATTGACCAGCGGGAAAACCGACGACGTGGTTTCGACCGTGGCTCCCGCAGACTGGGTGGTCAGGGTAGCCAGGGCGGTTCCGGCACGACCGATCGATTCGCGGAACGGCTCGGCCTGCGTGATCGGAGTGATCGGGGGAGCTGAATCGGTGCCGACGGGCCAGATGAGGCGGATTCCGAGGGCGAGCAAGAGCGAGGCCGCCACGGCAAGGCCGACCAGAGGGGCAATCTTCCGCCAGCGGTAGCGCGGTCGGTGGCTCGATCTCTCCGCGCAGAGACTCGCAGTGATTCGGGAGGCAAGGTCCGCAGGGGGGGCAGGGGGGGTGAGGCGATCCAGGCCGAGGAGGAGCCGTTCGACCGCGTGGCGATCGTGTTCGGTCGGCGGCTCGGGCATTTCGAGGCTCGTCTTGTCGAGGAAGTCTTGCAGGAGGTTTTGCCAGCGGGGAGGGGGCGTCATGGCGATCCGTCTCGGGATGAACAGGAACGAACCACAGAGTCACGGAGGAGAGAAAGACCAATGAGGAAGAGGAACTGGCGTTCCGCTCTCTGTAGTCAACTCCTCGTATTTTCCTCTTCCGATACCATACCCCGCCGACGCAGTCGATCGAGGATTTCCAGCCGGGCGCGGTGCAACCAGGTCTTGATCGTGCCGACGGGGCGACCGAGGGTAAGGGCGATCTCTTCGTAGGGTTGGCTCTGCTCGTGGAAGAGCAAGAACACGGTGCGGTAGTCCAGGCGGAGTTCCGCGAGGGCGGCGTGGATCTCGGTGAGCAACTCGGCGGAGTCGTCCGGGGCGGACCCCGCGACGACATCCTGGAGGTAATCGACGAGTTCGGGGCGGCGTTTGCGTTGGGCGATCCAGGTACGACAGCGGTTGACGGTGATGCCCAAGACCCACGGTCGGAGCGGGCGGGAGGGATCCCAGCCGCCCAAACTGCGGAACACGCGCAGGAACACCTCCTGGGCAACATCCTCGGCATCCTGCCGATGGTGCAACAGGCGGACACAAAGACCGTACACATCGCCGTTGAAACGGCTGACCAGTTGTCCGATTGCTTCGGCGTTGCCGGTCAGGCAACGGCGGACCAGGATGGCATCGTCCGTCGTCACACGTCGTCCAGCGCCTCTGGATTCCAAGAAATGTACCCCGACCCGACGGCAATGTTTCACGCCGGGCTACGAATAAGGGGTAGTAGACGCCGAATCGGGGGAAACGGCCCGAAAAGGGGTGTCAGATACTACTTCGAGATTCGTCTAACACTATAAGTTTCTTCGCGTAGGGAGTAGAATTATTCTGACAGATTGCACATCGGCGTCCGTTCTGACATAGGATGGATCTGTTATGTGCCTCGGCAAACCTCATGACGCCGCGACCGTCGATCCCGAAGCATGGCCCGGATCGACTCGACCCACCCACCCAACCCATGCCGCCTGAAGGTCGGTTCTCGATATGGTTTACACGATGGTCAATCCTGCGGGAGTCCGCGCGATGGACAAAGTCTCCCCCCTGAAGATTCTCCTCGTCGAGGACAATCCCATCAATCAAAAACTGGCGACGCGTCTGCTTGAAAAGCGAGGTCATCATGTCGAAATTGCCGGCAATGGCCGCATCGCGCTCGATGTGCTGGATCGGCAACGATTTGACGTGGTCCTGATGGACGTTCAAATGCCGGAGATGGACGGA
>JANXSH010001317.1 GCA_025356615.1 Planctomycetia bacterium
GCCTCGCTCCGCTCGACCCACCCTACGCGCTCCCGAAACATTTGCCACACCCAATTCTCCCCCGCGTTGAAATTCGTCTGGACAACTGTTGTTCGACAGGCTATCTCTAGAGTAGTAGCGTTTCCCAGTCGTTTCAGGCAAGCGCGCCGAGGAGTCGGATGATGTCGAGTAATGGAACCTCTACCGTGGATGTGGTCGTCGTCGGTGGCGGGCCGGCGGGTAGTACGGTCTCGACCCTGCTCGCCCAGCAAGGGTTGGATGTCCACCTATACGAGCGCGAGGTGTTCCCGCGCTTCCACATCGGCGAGTCGCTCATCCCGGAGACCTACTGGGTCTTGCAGCGCTTGAAGATGCTGGAAAAGATGAAGGCCAGCGCCTTCGTCAAGAAGTTCAGCGTCCAGTTCATCAACGCGAACGGTCGGGAGTCGGCCCCGTTCTATTTCCACGACAACAAGCCGGAGGAGTGCTCGCAGACCTGGCAGGTGATCCGCAGCGAGTTCGACATGATGATGCTGGACAACGCCCGCGAACAGGGCGTAGAGGTCCATCAGCCCGCTCGCGTCCTGGAAGTCATGTTCGAGGACGATCGCGCCGTCGGGGTGCGCGTGCAGGAGGAAGGCGGGCAGGAACGGGAGGTGCGCGCGGGGGTCGTCGTGGACGCCAGCGGCCAGAGCACGATGCTCCAGAATCGCTTCAAACTTCGTCAATGGGATCCCGTCTTGAACAAGGGGGCCATCTGGACCTATTGGGAGGGGGCCTACCGCGACACCGGCAAGGACGAGGGGGCGACCGTCGTCATCCAGACGACCAACAAGCAGGGCTGGTGGTGGTACATCCCCCAGCACGACAACACGATCAGCATCGGCGTGGTGGCCCCGTTCGACTACCTGTTCAAGGGCAGGGGCAGCCACGATCAGGTCTACGAGGAGGAGGTGGAGGCGTGCCCCGCCTTGAAGAAACGGCTTTCCGCCGCCCGGCGGGCCACGGGGTACTTCGCCACGAAGGACTACTCGTACCGCTCGAAAGAAGTCGCGGGCAACGGCTGGGTGCTGGTCGGCGACGCCTTCGGGTTTCTCGACCCGCTCTACTCTTCGGGCGTGCTGCTGGCGCTGAAGTCGGGCGAAATGGCCGCCGACGCCATCACCGAAGGACTGCGGAAGGGCGATGTCTCGGCGGCGCAGCTCGGCACCTGGGGGCCGGTGTTCAACAAGGGCGTGGACCGGATGCGACGGCTGGTGTGCGAATACTACGACGGCTTCAGCTTCGGCAAGTTCATCAAGACGTTCCCGCATCTGAGGAACACCGTCACCGACCTGCTGATCGGCGACTTGTTCGACGACCGTGTGGACGAAGTCTGGGGGCCGCTCGAGTCACTCTACCCGCCGGACAAGAAGCCGATCCCGGCATGGAGTGCGGAATCGCTCCCCGACGTAACGGCCAAGGTGAACGAACTCTTCTTGCCCGAGGGGCCGAAACGATGAGGTGAGTCATCCGAGAGAATGGGCCGCGCTGTGGCCCTTCACACCCCTCGGGCCAGGTCGAGCGCCCAGCAGCCCCGCACATGCGCCTTCGGCCCGCGCAGGTGGTCGAGGATCTCGCGCTCGTCGCAGCCTGCATCCTCGAGGGCGTCGGCGAGGACGGGTAGATCCTGGTAGCGCCGCTCGTCGTAGATCGTCTCGGCGAGTTGGCCCACGGTGCCGCCGTTCCACGCGAGCCAATCGGGGTTCAGCGAGATAGGATGGAAGGGGTTGCCGATGATGTCCCGGAAGAGGTCGGCGACGAGGCTTGAGTGGGCCAACTGCGTCTCGGCGTCGGGCCGGGAAGTGCCGTGTTCCGTCGGGTCCATGATGCAGGGCGCGGCACTGAGTAGCGCGTTCTTCCTCGCCCCATCCAAGCACATGGCGAGGTTCCGGTTGCCGACGCTCATGGCCGCGGCCATCGCGGAAACCGGCGGCTCGACGAGGACCAACAAGAAGTTCGTTCGCGTTGCGACTTCGAAGAGGTGCTTGGCCATTTGATCGAGTAGTTCGACCGATTCCCGACCGTCGGCAAAATCCTCGGACAACTCGACAAGCGCGCGAAAGCGCTCGTCGCGAAGGTTGTGCCAGACCGACCGGACGCAGGCGCAGGCGAGGAGGCGCTGTTTCCGATGATCGAGCCGCCCCTGGACGTGGTCCAAGATCACCTTGGGAATGTCACACTCGAGCCACCCTTTCTCGTCCATCGGATCCTCCTTCGGGTCTATCGTATCATGAGAACGTTCGCCGTCCAAGACAGGACGAATCGATGACGACTCGCGTATTCGTCTACGAACACCTCACCTCCGGGGGGGGCGTGGGTCTGCCCGAATCGCTGGCCCGCGAGGGCCGGGCCATGCTCGCGGCGGTCCTCGCGGACTTCAGCCGATGCGAGGGCGTGGAGGTCATGACCCTGGGGGGCGGACCTAACCCCTTAACCCCCTTTCCTGAAAAGAAGGGGGGACCGGACACCTCCCCAGTCCTGCTCCCCCTCCCCTTTAGGGGAGGGGGTTGGG
>JANXSH010000432.1 GCA_025356615.1 Planctomycetia bacterium
GATCTGCAGGATGCTGCTGTCGTTTTGCCGTTGCGAGACATCCTTGCCCTGCGCGATTTCCAAGGCGCGGTACTCGGACAGCTTGCCCTTGGCGTCCGTCCGTTGCTTCCTCAGATCGTCGTTCTCGATCCGCATCGCCGCGATGGTGTCGGACTGAGATTTGAGCAGTTCGATGGCCCGCTTGGCGGCCTCTAGCCCTTCGAGTTTGGTTCCAGATTCGACACCCTTCACGCCCGACTTGTTGAATTTCTCGAGCAGGTCTTCCTTGTCCTTGGCGAGCCGATCCGCCTCGTTCTTGTACGTCGTGGTGACGCCCTGGAGAACCTGATAGCGGGCTTCCAATGTTTTGAAGCCGTCCACCCAGTGGGTACGGGCGGTGTAGTCCATGACGGCAAAAGCTCCCACAACCAGGCTGAATACCAGGTTGAGGAACACCAGGATCTTTCCGACGACTGTCATGATCCGATCCCCCTTGGCGGCAGTTCCCGCGATCCGATCGCGCGGATCGGACGCTCCCCCGAGCATCACGAGCCTCGCCACCCGTTCATGTCCCAATGCGTTCCCGGTGAATGGGTGGGACTATGCCGAGAGGTCGAGTCCGTGTCAACCAGAGTTTTCCCTCGTGGACGACATCCGCGAGAGTTTGGTCGATCGAAGATTCACCAACCCGTCTATCCTACCGCCATTTCGCCGGTACGTCTATATTGTGCTTCTTCTTTAGATACCGGCCCAGTTCCAGGATTCGCTCGTCGAGGGCGTCGAGGCGCTTGAGGATCAACTCCGACTCGACGGCGACGTTGACCTCGAGCGCCCTCGTGATCCCCTGCTCGTCGATCAGGCCCAGGCGCTTGACGCGCTCCTCGGCGATTTCGTGGCGGAGGCCGCGTTTTTTAGGTGTCGATTCTACCGGCTTACGAACCGGAGCGACTCCTCCAGCGAGTTCCCATGTCAGGCGCTTGTCTTCGTGTACCAACTTCGCCAGACTCTCGCGAAGTTCGGTGTTCTTCTCCTGGTATTTCGCAAGACGCTCCTCGTACACCTCGCGCGTCATCAATGGTAAACCAGGAGCGGACTCGGCCAGAATCATCTTCGGACGACCGGCGTCTAGGATGACTATTGGAATCTTATTGGCGTCTTCGCCGTACTCGACCCTGGAGACTTGGTCTTCCGAATCACGCGCTTTGGCTTCCCTTTTACGCCGTCGCTCGTCGGGGCCGGGAGGAGATGCGGTTGGATCTTTAGTAGCTTGATCCTGGCCACCGATCAGCTTCGCCATCTCCCCGTCTCCCCACAACCGTTCTTTGCGGCGTTCGTCCTCGAGAACGAGAAGACCTTTGATCTCCTCGGTTTCCGGGTTACCGTTGACGACTTTCGTAATCTTCCGCACCTCTTGGCGGGCGGCTTTCCAACTGCCCTCGGCGAGCGACAACCGGGCAACTACGTCGTCGATCTCTTTTCGGAGACCCTGCATCTTGCCTTCGGGCTGCCCCTCCTTGGCCGCGCGATCCGTCCAGTCGATGCCACTGGCATACAGCCCGAAGGCCGTTACGGCCATGAGTAGGCTGATCGCCAGGTTTATCATCACGAAGAGTTTGCCGATGAACGTCATGGCGGTCTCTGATCTTGGAAGAGTGTTCAGTGTCAGGGAGGGCGAGGCCCCTGCCGGGCCGATTCGGGAAGGACGAGGATCTTGCCGAGTTGGCTTTCCGAGCGAAACGCTCGGCGGGAGCCTCGCCCTCCCGCCTGGGGAGGAGGCTTACTTTTCGAGGTCGAGGATCTTCTTCTCCAGTTCGCGGATGCGTTTCTCGCCGATGTCGTTGTCGCGGATAGCATCGCGGACGCGGAGGCGGAGGTCGAGTACCCTCTCGCTGAGTTCGCGGAGATTGGCGATCTCTTGCTTGGTGCCTAGAGCCTTCTCGCTGGCACTTAGGGCCTTGTCGAGTTTGGCGATCTCTTCCGGGGTCTGGCTGCGGGACTTCGCCAGGACTTTCGTCAGAGCCGTAAGCTCCTCCCGGCGGTCGTTGACGACCTTGTCGTAGTCCGCCCGCTTTCTTTCGTTGCCCGCGACCGGCTCCTTCGGCTTGCCCGCGATCTGGTACTCCTCCTCGCGGACGATTGCGGCGTGCTCGCGAAGTTGCTCGATGATGGCCGCGTGGTCGAAGAGGAACTGGAGGCGCTCTTGGCCGAATGACTGCTGGACGTACCCGCTGAGGCCGCGTAGGGCCGCAGCCCGCTCGCTGATCGCCTCGAGGCTCGCCTTGAGCCCGCAGACGACGTAGGTCCGGCGGATGTTCATGCGATATGGCTCGGCCTCCAGAACCTTACTGAGGTCCGCCTTGCCGTCGGCGGTGAGGATTTCGTCCTCGGCGAGGAAGAGGCTGACGCCGAACAGGAGCCGGGCCACTGCGGCACGCTGGGCCGCCGAGCTGGTGGGCGTGTCCGACTTCGTCTTGTTCGATGTGCCTCGCGCGTCGGCGAAGAGTTGCTGGAAGCGGCCCTCCAAGGAGGTGTGCTGCGCGTCGATGGCGTCGGTGAACGCGGCGTCCGCGTTCTTCGCCTTGGGCTTGCCCTTGTCGTCCAGTTCCAACTTCGTGAGGACGAGAGAAGTGAAGTATTCCGCCGGCTCGCCGCTCTGGGCGCGGAATGCCAGGCGGAATGCGTCGGGGAATGATTTATCCGAGGGACGCTTTGCGGCGGCAATCGCTTCCTTGAATGCGTCGTCACATTGTTCCTTCAAGGCGACGATATCCTCATCGTTCTCCTTGTCGATCACGGCTTTGAAAGCCGTGGTGAATTTCTCTTGAATTTTTCCGAGATCGGTTTCTCCGAACGCATTGTCGCACTCCGTCTTCAGCTTCGTGACGATGTCGATTCGAGGGGATTCAATGCTCATCGGCTTGGTATCGGGTTTTTCCTTCTTCTCCGGATCGGGAAGGATGAAATCTCGATCGTAAACAAGGACCGCATCGCGAAAAGCGTTGTCGATTCGCCTCTTGAGAACGGAGCGGGCCAATCCGGCCTGGTTAGAATATATGGCGTCTTTGAAGGCGACCTCGCAGCGTTTCTTCAGGCTCCCGATGGTCACGTCAGTGGCGAAGTGGACCCGGCAGGCGAGCATCTGCTCGCGCTCGAGGTAGTTGTCCGCGAGCGGCAACAGGATGCGAGAGAGGAGGTACGCCTGGGTCGGCTTGCCCTGTGCGGCCTGGAGCCGGGCGTCGAGGCGGGCCTGGACCCGCTCGACCTCCTGGGTTTGCGTCGTCACGGGGTTGCCGCCGAGGGGGCCGAACAGTTCCTCGGACAGTTCCTTGCTCATGCGATCGTCGATCGGCTGCTTCTCGGGGTCGCGCTCTTTCGGCAGGATCGGCAGCGGGAGGCCGTTGAGGACGAGTTCGTGGCGGTAGTAACTGTAGGCCCACGTCTGGCGCTTGCCGTAGTCGAGCATGGCGACGTAGACGAGGCCGAGCGCGCCGAAGATGTTGAGCAATGCCAGGATCTTGCCGATGAGTGACATGGTGCCGACTTCCCGTGAGCGACTACAAAGCGGGCAAGATGGGTAGATCGTTACATCCCGCCTCTCGATTTTGCCTGATCGAACAAGGGTACGCCAGTCCAAATTGCCGAAATTTCGCGATCGGCACTGTCCAACGAACCGTGTGCGTCGACTGCGCCCCGATGGGGTTGGCAGCGCGATCGGCTCATGCGGCAAGATCGATATCTCCGACGCAATCAGCTTCCTGTCTCATTCCGCGAGAATTCATATACTTTCCCGAAGTTTTGGAGATAGAATTGCAGGAGATGACGGGCGGATCCTCGCGCCAGTCTACCGACGAGACGCACAGGAGGCCCCGTCGATGGGTGCGGAGATCTCGAAAGGTCCGATGCAAACCGTCGGCAATTACGACCTGCTCGAAAAGGTCGCCGAGGGCGGCATGGGCGCGATCTATCGCGGCCGGAACCGCCAGACCGGCCAGATCGTGGCCGTCAAGATCATGCCGCCGCACATGGCCGCGAACCCGGTCTTGCTGAAGCGCTTCGAGCAAGAGTTCAGGGCGGCCAACAAACTCGACCACCCGAACATCGTGCGGGCGCTGGACTTCGGAGACTCGGGCAGCACGCCCTACCTCGTCATGGAGTTCGTCGAGGGCGAGTCGCTGGGCCAGCAACTCGAGCGCAAGGGCCGGATGGCCGAGGGCGACGCGATCAAGGTGATCGCCCAGGTCGCCCAGGGTCTGCACCGCGCCCACAAGATCGGCCTGATCCACCGCGACGTGAAGCCGGACAACATCCTCATCAGCACCGCCGGGGTCGCCAAGCTGGCCGACCTCGGCCTGGTCAAGGAGGCCGAGACCGACCTCAACCTTACCAAGACGGGTCGCGGCCTGGGTACGCCGCACTTCATGGCACCCGAGCAGTTCCGCAACGCGAAGAACGTCGACGTCCGCTGCGACATCTACAGCCTCGGCGCGACGCTCTACATGATGGTGACGGGGGAGATGCCGTTCAAATCGTCCGGCCCGCTGGACGCCTGGATGAAGAAGATCCAGAACGACCTGCGCCCGCCACGCGACCTCGTCCCGGCGCTCTCCGAGCGGGTCAACTGGGCGATCGAGCGGGCGATGAGCGCCGACCCCGACCAGCGCCCCAACTCGTGCCGCGAGTTCATCGAAGACCTCACCGGCAAGAGCAGCCGACGCATCCCGACCGCAGAAGGCTCGGCCCCCCCACAGAGCGAACTCTGGTATCTCGTCTATAAAGACGACGAGGGCGCGACGCACACGGTCAAGGGCAGCACCCAGGCCATCCGCCGCTCCCTGCGGGACGGCCTCCTCGGCGACGCGGCCAACATTCGCTGTAGCCGGGCCAAGACGGGGCCGTTCGACCCGCTGCGCGACTTCCCCGAGTTCCGGGATCTGCTCGTCACCGCCGCCCCGCTCGCCCTCCCCGGCATGGCGACGCCGAACACGGAGCTGCCCAACCTCCCGCGTGCCGTGAGTCAGGGATCGGTCTCGGCGGGGACCGACGGCCGCGAC
>JANXSH010001334.1 GCA_025356615.1 Planctomycetia bacterium
GAGCGCCTCGGCCTGGGCGGCAGTAAAGTCACCGACGCGGGACTGAAGTCGTTGGCCGTCGCCGTGCCGAAGCTCCAGGGGTTGCACCTGATCGGTCTGAGCGTCACCGACGCCGGCCTCGAGGAGTTGGCCGCGCTGAAGGATCTTCGCAGCGTCTTCCTCCGAGACACGCGCGTCACCGAGGCGGGCGTTGCCAAGTTGCGCAAAGCTTTGCCCCGCTGCGAAGTCACGCGATGACCCAGACAAACAATAAAGAGAGCTAACCACAGAGGCACAGAGAACACAGAGAAACACACAGAATGAAAAGATCGTCAAGCCGGAGGATTAAGAGGTGACGAGCTGTATTCAGCCTGTCTTATCTTTGCATTCCTCTGTGTTCTCTGTGCCTCTGTGGTTAGTTCTCTTCGTATTATCCGTGTCCCAATCTTTACGGAGCGTACTCGTCATGTCTCGAATGCTGTCCCTCTTCGTCCTGTCGTCGGGTATCGCCTTGCTCGCGGGCTGCGGGGGCAAGCCGACCGGGGCCGCCCTCGACACGAAGGTCAAGGTGAGCTACGCCGAGGCGATCGAGCGCGACAACATCGACTACGAGGACTTCACCGGGCGGACGGTGGCCGTCAACTCCGTGGAGGTTCGGCCCCAGGTGACGGCCCTCATCGAGGAGGTGCTGTTCGAGGATGGCGACACGGTCCGCGGCAAGACCGCCGATACGAAGGGCCAGGAACTCTACCGCCTCGACCGTCGCACCTTCGAGGCGGACCTCGCCCAGATCGAGAGTACCATCAAGAGTACGCAGGCCCGAGTCGATCAGTACACCGCCGACCTGGGCCGCGCCCGTCGGCTGCGGATCGGCGAGGCCATCAGCCGGGAGGAGTACGACAAGATCAACGCGAACAAGGACGAGGCGCAAGCCACCCTGCTCGCGAACGTCGCCAAGGCCAAAGTCGCCAAGATCAACCTGGGCTACACGACCATCTACGCCGACATCGGCGGCGTGATCAGTAAGACCTCCATGACCGCAGGAAACCTGGCGACGGCAAACACGACCGTGTTGACGAACATCGTCAGCATGGACCCGATCTACGCCGAGTTCGATGTCGACGAGCGCACCTCCCTGCGCGTCGGCAAGCTCATCCGCGAAGGCAAGTTCAAGTCCTACAGAGAGGCCGACCTCCCGGCCAGCGTGGGGACGCAGATCGACAAGGGCTACCCCTACAAGGGCGTCATCGACTTCGTGGACAACCAGCTCAACCAGAGTACCGGGACCTTGCTCGTCCGGGCGAGCATCCCGAACAAGGATCACGCCTTGAGGCCGGGGCTGTTCGTCCGCGTCCGCCTATCGCTGGGCCAGAAGTACACGGCCGTCCTCGTCAGCGAACAGGCGGTCGTGAGCGACCAGGATCGCAAATTCGTCTACGTCCTCGGGGACAAGGACGAGGTGGACGCCAGGCCGGTCGTCATCGGCGGCCTTCGCGACGGCCTCCGGGTCATCGAGAAGGGGCTGAAGAAGGGCGACCGCGTCATCCTGACGGGCCTCCAGCGCCTCCGGCCGGGCACCAAGGTCGAGGCGACGAAGATCGAGATGCCTTCGTCCGCCGCGCCCCAGGACAAGAAGTGACGCGATCACGGCTCGTCTCGAAATGGGGCACGGATCGGACGGATGAACCTAGATCCTCCAAAGTGAAGACAGGATTCATACAGCACGGCAACGCCTTGTCCTCTGCCTTATTCTGTGTATTCCTCTGTGGTTCGTTCTCTTTAGGTCTGATCCGTATTCATCCGCATGATCTGTCCAATCCGTGTCCCATTGTTTTCGTGACGAGAGACTCCATGTTCGATCTCCAAAAAGTCCAATCCGCCCTGCGTGACGAGGGTCTCGACGGCTGGCTGCTCTACGACTTTCGCGGCCTCAACGTCCTCGCCCGGCGCGTCCTCGACTTCCCGGCGAACGCCCACGCGACCCGGCGATGGTTCTACTTCATCCCCGCGAAGGGGGAGCCGCGCAAACTCGTCCACCGCATCGAGTCGGCCGTCCTCGACGCCTATCCGGGCGGTCGGCAGGTCTACCTTCGCTGGCAGGAATTCGAGGCCGGGGTCGTCACCCTCGTCGGCGGGGCGAAGAAGATCGCGATGGAGTACGTCCCGCGCAACGCCAACCCGTACATCTCGCGCGTCGATGCGGGCACCATCGAGCTGGTGAAGAGTACCGGAGTGGAAATCGTCCCCTCCGGCGACCTGATCCAGCTCTTCGAGGCGTGCTGGGACGAGGCCCAATGGCAGATGCACCTCGAGGCGGCCCGGAACACGGAGTCGGCCTACCACGTCGCCTGGAAGTACATCGCCGAGAGCATTCGCTCCGGCCTGACGCCGCACGAGACCGAGGTCCAGGGCGTCATCCTAGCCCACTTCGCGGACAACCAGATGGTCACGGACCACCCGCCCATCGTCGGCGTCGGGCCGCACTCCGGCGACCCGCATTTCGCCCCCGTCGCCGGGAGCGCCGACGGGTACATCCGCGAGGGGAACTTCGTCCTCATCGATCTGTGGGCCAAGCTCGACAAGCCCCGCGCCGTCTACAGCGACCTCACCTGGACGGGCTTCGTCGGCAAGGAAGTGCCCGCGAAATACACGGCCATCTTCGACATCGTCGCTGCGGGGCGAGACGCGGCCATCGACCGCGTGAAATCGGCCTACCAGGCGCGCGAGACGCTCCGGGGCTGGCAGGTCGATCAGGCGGCGCGAGACGTGATCGAGAAGGCGGGCTACGGCGAGGCGTTCTGCCACCGCACCGGCCACTCGATCGGCGAGGAGACGCACGGCAACGGGGCGAACATGGACGACCTGGAGACGCACGAGACCCGGCGTGTGTTGCCGCGCACCTGCTTCTCGGTCGAGCCGGGGATCTACCTCCCGGAGTTCGGCGTCCGAAGCGAGGTCAACGTGTTCGTCGATGCGACTGGGCAAGTCCATGTCACCGGGGGCAAACCCCAGACGGCGATCGTGCCGATCCTGAAGGCGTATTGAGAGATGAGGCAATTCAGGAGAGGGGCGTATTCTGGCACGGGTTGACGTGCCATGCGGTGGGCTTTACACGCGCCGGGACAGTTGCTATCGCCTCGTTGGCGAGGATCGAAGTCCATCCGCGAGGTGAACGATGCGCGTCATCAACCCCGATGTCTACCGGGATATCGAAGCAGGAAAAGGTCTGCGGTTGAACCTCGGTGCCGGGCAGAAGCCCCGGACGGGGTTCTACAGCGTCGATCAGTTGCCCCTGCCGGGCGTCGATATCGTGGCCGACCTCAACGAGCCGCTGGACGAGTTGCCCGACGACAGCGTCGAGGAGATCTACAGCCGACACACGATGGAGCATGTGACGGAATTCCTCCCCCTGCTGGCCGAGATCCACCGCATCGCCCGGCCGGGGGCGAAGATCGAGCTGGTGGTGCCGCACTTCTCCAACCCGCACGGGTATTCCGACCCGACGCACGTCCGCTTCTTCGGGCTGTACTCCCTGTTCTACTTCTGCGACGAGGCGGATCAGCCCACGCGGAAGGTGCCGAACTTCTATTTGCCCCAGCGGTTCCGCGTCGAGAGCGTGACCTTTTCGCTTCTGAAACAGTCCCTCCTGGATCGACTGGTCCAGGCGACCTTCCAGAAGTGGATCAACCGCAGTTACGCCTGGCTCGACTGGTACGAACGCCGCCTGTGCTGGTCGTTCCCCGTCAGCAGCGTGCGCTACCTGCTCAGCCCGAAGAAGGAAGCGGCCCGGCTGGCCGCGTGAGGGCGTGGAGGGCGATCGGCCATTTAGCGCATCGATTGGAGTTATTCCGGCGATGGCGAAGGGTGAAGCCGCACCGTGAGAACATACACGAGTCGTTCCGCTTCGACGACCTCGAAATCAACTCCCAGGGGATGTCTGTTTAGAGTTCGCACACAATCGAAACAATCATGTCCCACATGCACCGGATCGTGCATCAGAAGCCGATCGATCGAATGTGCAGCCGAAGTCACGGCAGCCCGGTTCTCCGCTGCTAACCAAAGCGATGCTAGCCGTTGTTCTGCAATCGGCGTCCAGAGAACGTTATATCTCATGACGCACCGAGATCGCGCAAGATATCGGCGAGCGGACGACCCGTGCGTTGAAGACGGAGTTGCTCCAGTTGTTCACGACTGTGTGGCGAAGGACTCGAGGACTGGTGATCGATGGGATGGAAATAGCCTACGACTATTCCCGATTCGTCATGGACTTCGACAGAATCCGAAGCGCTTCGAAGCCTTTCGAGGGTGATTGCATCCAGAGTTAGGTGTGTCATGATAGTCTTCCCGAAGTGTGAGGAGAGAATTGAACTTGCTACATTCATCTTACTGGCTCTCGGGAGATAAGCAATAGAGCAGGCTCAGTCCTGCGGCTACGATCACCTTCACCTGTGCCTGTATTCCGACCAGAAAACCCACGGCCAGAGGATCACCAGCAGCACAAGAGCCAGGGGGAAGGCAATGATCTACCTGAAAAACAGCGTCGGCTTATACGGCTCCCCGGTCTCGTCCAGCCCTCCTATTGGCTTCATCAGCAGGAAGGCGAAGGCGATATACACAGCCGGAAAACACCAGAGAGCAACGAGTAGCCAGCCCCACCAAGGCATATTCATGGCAGTCTCTCCACTACTCCCCGATGATCTTGACGGGCACCCGCTTCGCCCGGTGTCCGTCGAACTCGCCGTAGAATATCTGCTCCCACGGCCCGAAGTCGAGCTTCCCCTTCGTGATCGCCACGACGACTTCTTGTCCCATGATACCCCGATGGTCGATGGGCAACCGATTCCCGGCTCGGAGACCCCCGCCGCACGAATTACTCGGAGGTTTTGAACCGGACTTCGGTGAGCGAGGCTCCGCTCTGCTCCGTCTCGCGAAGGAAGTCGCGCGTGACTTGCTCGCGCGGGTCGTCGAAGAGGTTCGCCGCCGTGCCGGACTCCACGACGACGCCCTCGGCCATGACGTGGACGGTGTGCGCGACGCGCCGGGCGAAGCCCAGGGCGTGCGTCACGACGATCATCGTCTGGCGCATCTCTGCCAGG
>JANXSH010000008.1 GCA_025356615.1 Planctomycetia bacterium
GTCGATATGGTCAAGGAAGGCATCATCGACCCGACGAAGGTCGTGCGATCCGCCCTCCAGAACGCGGCCAGCGTCGCGACGCTGCTGCTGACCAGCGACGCCCTCGTCGCCGAGATCGGCAAGGAAGAGAAGAAGGGCGGCGGCGGACACGACGAGATGTATTGATCCGCCGATCGTCTCATGAGTCTCATCGAAAGCCGGTCGCGCCGATGCGCGACCGGCTTTCTCGTGCGCGCTGTGACCGATCGTGCCTCGCATCTCACGCTCGACATCCGCGAGTATTTCGTGGGCCAGCTCGGGCACATCGTGGGCATCCTGCGACACATCCTCGTGACATCTTGACCCGGCCTGCCGGGTGTGGTTTGATGAATTGTCGATTCACCCTTGTTCCCGGAGCGAGCGATGACCGCAGAACATTTCGACACCACCCTGACCAGTCTGAAACAGCGAAAACCTTTCCAGATGTTCACCGTCGTCCTACGCGGCGGGGAACGCTTCGAGGTCGATTTTCCGTTGGCGCTCGGATTTCGGGAAGGAGTGGCCGTGTTCCTCACTCCGCAGGGTGGACCCATAGTCTTCGACCACAACAGCGTTCACCAAATTGGGCCGGACTCTTCGGACCCGACCTGATGAGACGCCCTAGATCACCGTCCCGTCCGGGATGATCGTCCCGCGCGGGATCGCGACGATGCCGTCGCGGATCACATAATTCTCGCCCTCGTCGTCGATGACGCCGCGAGCGTTGACGATCTTCACATTCCGCCCGATGCGCACTTCCTTGTCGAGGATGGCGTTTTGGATGAGCGTCCCTTCGCCGATGAGCAAGTCGGGGCGGTTGTTGGCGCGATTCGTCGCGCGGTCGGCGTCGGTCTCGTAGCGGTCGGCCCCCAGGATGATCGTGTCGCGGATCGTCACGTTCTTGCCGATCCGGCTGCGGACGCCGACGATACAGCGCGCGATGTCCGCCCCCTCCTCGATCACGCAACCGTCGCTGATGAGGCAATCCCGGAGCTTGGCACCCATGACGCGCGACGCGGGCAGGAAGCGCATGCGCGTGTAGATGATGCCCTCGGGGCTGTGGAAGTCGAACGGCGGATCCTTCCCGGCCAGGGCGAGGTTCGCCTCGTGGTACGCCTTCACCGTTCCCAGGTCTTCCCAGTATCCGTCGAAGAGGTGCGCCTGGACGCGGTGCGTCCCGATGCTGCGCGGGAAGATTTCCTTGCCGAAGTCCGTCGCCAGCGGGCGGACGTTGAGCATCTCGAGCAATGCCTTGCGCTCGAACAAGTAGATGCCCATGCTCGCCAGGTGTTCGCGGCCCGCCGACGCGATGCCGCGTTGGTCGATCCACGCCCCCGGCGTGTGGCAGCGGGCGATCGCCTCTTCGGTCTGGGGCTTCTCGACGAACCCCGTCACCTTGCCGACCTCGTCGAGCTGGACGATGCCGAAGCCGGGCACGTCCTTCCTCGGGACCGGCAGGACGGCGATGGTCACGTCGGCCTTCGTCTCGTTGTGCGTCTTCAGCATCTTCTGGAAGTCCATGCGATACAGCTGATCGCCGGACAGGATCATCACGTGCGAGCAGGTGTCTTCGGCGACGTAGCGGATCTGCTGCCGGACGGCATCGGCAGTGCCCTGATACCAGTCGGCGGCCTCGTTCGTCTGCTGGGCGGCAAGGACTTCGACGAAGCCGCGACTGAACGGGTCGAACTTGTAGGTGTTTGCGATGTGCCGGTGTAGGCTGACGCTCAGGAATTGCGTCAGGACGTAGATGCGCTGCATGCCGCTGTTGATACAATTGCTGATCGGGATGTCGATCAGACGGTACTTGCCTGCGACCGGAACGGCGGGTTTGCTGCGTAACTGCGTAAGAGGATAGAGCCGAGTGCCTCTTCCACCGCCGAGGATGAGGCTGAGAACGTCTTGCATGGGGAGCCTCGTTGGCACGATTCCTGTCGCTGATAACCACAGGCTGGGAGAGCCGCTTGGAGCCTACCGAAAGATCATGGTATGGCGAGACAGGGAACTCGGCGAATCGATCTCGGAAACGACCCCTTTCAACGGGGGACTTTCTGCACGGACCGCGCCCAGGTTGCGATTCGGGTCGCGAGTAGCCCCCCTTGTTCGACACAATCATTGAGGGCGACGCCCCGATAGGCGTTGCCTCCGACGAACAGGCCGGGGTACGCCGCCAGGCTTGCTTCGATCGAGGCCACTCGCTCCGCGTGGCCGAGTTGGTATTGGGGGATGGCCTTCCGCCAGCGCACGACGTGAACGAACTTCGGCGGTTCTTGCACGCCCATCGAGACGACGAGTTCGGCCCGCACGGCGGCGACGAGGCGGTCGTCGTCCCAATCGACCATTTCGCCCCGATGCCAACCGCCACACATGGCCCGCATCAAGACCATGCCCTCCGGCGCGCGGCCGGGGTAAATGCTCGAACACCACTGCACGCCGAGGACATCGCGGCGCGTGCGCTGTGGCGAGAGGTAGCCAAATCCGTCGAGCGACCGGGGTACGTCCTCGCGGCGGTAGCCGACGGCAACGACCGCGACCCGGTTATAGGGGATCGCGCCGATCGTTTCGGCGAGGGCTGGATCGAGGTCGGCGAGCGCTTCTGCCTGGCGATACGCCGGGCAGCACAGGACGACGGCATCCGCCGACCAGGCATCGCGGCCTTCCGCCTCGATGCGCCAGCGGTCCCCGTCGCGCTGCACGCGGCGGACCGAAACGCCGAGCAACGGTGGCGTCCGCAATCGCCCGACGATCCCCTCGACGAGAGAGCCGAGGCCGCCCTGAAGCGACCACATCTTGCCCGCACGCTTAACGCGCGGCGCGCCGGGGATTAGCCCGCGCAAGCGTTGCCTGAGAGTCCGTGGCCCTTCTTCGAGGAGCCGTCGTTGTTCGCGCGCGTGGGCCATGCCGCCGAAGATGCTGCCGTGGTCGCGCTCCCAGTTGGTTAGGCGCGGGAACGCGGCCTGGACGCTGAGGAGCTTCGGATCGCCCGCCAGGATGCCAGTCACAAAGGCATCGACGAAAGTCTCGGCGATTTCGTCGCCCAGCCGGCGTCGGGCGAAAGCGTCGATCGATTCATCGCCCTGGGGGATCGCCGGGCGGCGAAATCGCTCGGTGAGGATGCGCCACTTGGCGCGCCAGCTCAGCAGATTCGAGGTTAAAAACGTCCCCATGCCCGACGGCAACAGGCGGAGTCGTTCATCGAGCAAGAGAAAGCGGTGCTTCGACGCCGCATCGCTCGCGGCCTGGAGTTGCTGCCCCAGGCCGACGACGCGGGCCAGTTCGAGCGTGCTGGGGTTGTTGTCGGGGAAGCCGTTCGGCCCCGCCTCGACGGTAAAGCCGTCGCGGCGGATGGTGTCGATGGTGCCGCCAGAGCGCGAAGACTGTTCGAGGACGAGCACCTCCGCGCCGGCGAGTTGC
>JANXSH010000030.1 GCA_025356615.1 Planctomycetia bacterium
CTGAAAGCGGATGGCCCCGAGGTGAACTACCCGGCGCTGTACGCCTACGTGGCCGGGGTGTTGGTCGAGGACGAACGCCGGCTGGTCAGGGAGCGGATCGCTACCTGGCTGGACTGGCACGACGCCTACTGGGAGATCCACGCTGCCGTCGAGGGTGGGGAGGGAAGTGAGGGTAACGAGCCCGAGGACGTGAGCGTGCGGCTCTCGCCCAGACATTTCCAAACGGTGGTAAGCGCCCAGGCCGATACCTTTCGGACCACCGATGGAGGTCGGGAGGAGGGCGCGTCTGCCGCAGCCTCCCCGCTTAACCTCCTGCATGACCTGCTCCGGCGAGCCCAGCAAGAGCCTCAGGCCCCGTTACTTTCCGAGGAGCAACGCGATTGCGTGCGAGTGCTCCGAGGAACTCCGGGGTTGGCGATGCGGGAACTGGTCGAGCGGGTCGGTGTCTGGCGGACGGACCGCAGCAGGGCACCTCTGTCGGCCGCGCGACTTTCCGGGTCCCTGCAAGGTGCGGACTGGCTATTCCAGCAGGTCGAGGTGGAAGTACCCGCGCAAGGGGGGGTGCGCGGCGGGGCCTCGCGCGTGGGCGGTTACCGCCTCACGCTGGAGCCCGAACTGGTCCTCGCCCGCACCTGCGGGCCTCTGCTCGCCCGGTTGGCCTCCGACCCGCAGGCGCGCCAGGCCCTGATCGATTATGCGACCGACCTGGGCGTGCCGGAGTCGTTCCTCCAGGATCTGCGGGTAGCGAGGTGATGGCAAATTCCTGGCGGAAGCAGGTCCAGTAGAGGAGACCGGCCTGCCGTCGGGGGGCGATCCAAGGTGCGATTCCCATGACGGTCGTCGAGTCTCTTCCGTTAGTCCTTTTGGCCGCGACCGTCGTCGGTCTCGTCGCGCTCGCGACGCGCCTGGTCCGCCCGTACCTGCTCGAACCCTATGCCTTGCTCGAGGAGGGTGATCGACTGTTACGGGACGGGAAGTGTCGCCTCGCGCTGAGAGCGTTTCGGATCGCCGCCGGCGGCTACGAGCGCCGCATGAAGGATGGCGATGTCCACCAGGCCGTCGTCCCGAATGCCGTGCGGTGCTACGTCCTTGCCGGAGAGTGCCTCTATCTGCTGAGCCGGTACGAAGAGGCGTTGACCCTCCTCCGGCGGGGGGTGGATCTCGCCGAGGCGCAGAGGACCGCGAACCCGGTATGGCGCTGTGCGGCCCACCGATTCATGGGTCAAGCGCTTAGGATGCAGGGGAACCTGCTCGAAGCGGATGAATTCCTGTCCCAGGCGGCGACGGAAGCCTCCGCCCTGCCCAGCACGAAGGATTACAACCGTCTGGAGCGCTGCGAGGCTCCCCATTTCTTCGGCGATTTCCTCCTCGACCGGGGCCGCCTGGCGGAGGCGGAAGTCTGGCTGGGGAAGGCGGTGAAGGCCGCCTCTTACCTCCCGGAACACGAACTGCTGGTTCGCTGCACCGTTCTGCGTTCGATGGGGTGGGTCCTGCTGCTCCGCGGCAAACATAAGGAGGCAGAGCCCTACTTGCGGCAAGGGGCTCATTTCGCGCAGATGCTACCGCCACGCGAGTACCTCGATCGTTGCACCGCATTTCGGGCACTGGGTGACCTGCTCTTGCGAACGGACCGCCCGGACGAGGCGGAAAAGTGGCTGCGGCTGGCGGTGGACGCGGCGAGGGCCGGGAGGCGCGACCTCCTCCCCGGTGCCGTGAGCAAGGCATTGACGTCTTGGGGGAGATTGTTGGTTCGACAGGGGCGAACTGATGAGGCCATCGTATGCTTGCGACGGGCGGCTTCGGCGGCGGACGAGACTCCGCCCGCCTATCACGCCGACCGGGCGAACGCCCACAGGGAATTGGGGGTAGCACTCTTGCTCAAGGAATTAGGCACCGCGTCATTCTTGGCGGGTGAACAGGGCGGACGGGCAGGGGCCTCGGATTCCGTCCCCGTTCCCGTCCGCGCGCCGCGCCGCTTGCGGGAAGGCCTCGCGTTCCTTCGGTCGAGCTACTCGCGCCTCCTGGCGGTGCTGGGCGGGAGCGCCACCCCGGGCGAGATCGGCTACCTGCTGGAGTCGTTCGGTCCGGTCGATGCGTTGTGCTTGCAGGCCACCGAACGGCTCTGGCTTCAGTCGAAGGAGCGAGGAGACCTCTGGAGAATCCTGGACTTCGCCGACGTCGCCAAGTGCGTTTCGATCCGCGAGGGCCTGAGACGCCACGGCCCGGTCGGGGTCGGAGGGGGTGGAGAGTCATCGACCTGGCGGGCAGGCCCCGAGGACTGGCGGGGGGAGTTCGACCAACGGAGCTCGCAGGGAACGTCGTCCGATGACCGACGTGCGATCCGCGGGGCCGCCGTGCACGTGCCGGACGTGCAGGCGGACCCCATTCTCCTCGAACTCCCGCAGGACGCGGGGGATCCGCGGAAGCGCCGGCTCTGCGAACCCATGTCCGAAAAAGAGATCGATCACCTCCTGCCCGACCCGCAGACGGTGCTGGTCGTCTTCAGCTTCCGGGGCGACGACCTGATCGCGATCCCCATTCGGAAGGAGAGGACGACGGGCAGGCCGACGATTCTCCACGAGCGGAACGGGCTCTTCCGGATTGCGGGCGCCGCAGTCGTGTTGCGGCAACTCGCCAGGATCCAGAGCGACGCCCTCGACTACCTCCGCCCCGACGCCGGCCTGCCCGCGAGCGATCTCCTCCAGAGCGGCGTGAAGGAGGATTTGTATCAGCGTCTGTACGAAACCCTTCGCCTCGGGGACCTGCTCGCCCTCATCGAGGGCGGCCGCAAAGACCGCAACGATCTCCACCTGATCCTGGTCCCCGCTGGGCTGCTGTACCAGTTTCCCCTCCACGCGGCGTTCGACGCGGGCCGGAAGGAAGCGTTCTACGAGCAGGTGGCCTCCCTCCGCTGCGTCCTCTCGCTCCGAACGCTGGAACTCCAACAAGAGGTCGAAAGCGAACGGTCGGGAGGAGAGGCGGCCGACCGTCGGGTGCGGGGTATGATCTTCGCGAATTCGAACCGGGACGGGCGAATGGGAGAGCCGATGCTCCCGTACGCCTGGCACGAGGTCGAGGCCCTGGTCGGCGCGGGCGGCCAGGAGAGTTGGATGGTTCACGGGGATCTCGCCCCCTTGCGTTCGCTCCGGGAAGCGATGAAGGATCGCCACCACCTCGGCAACTTGCTCTGGATCGTCGGCCACGGCAACTCCTATCTCGACGAGTTCGGGACGCGCGACGGTGGGCACGTCCGGGTCCGGCGGCCCGGGGTGTTGCTGTGCGACGGGCCCGTCACCGACTCGCGAATGGTCGCGGAGGGGTACGACTTTCGTGGAGTCCGACTGCTCCATTTCGCATGCTGTCTGTTGGGCAAGTTGCGGGAAGAAGATCGAACGAAGGACGTCGAGGGGTTCATCGCCTCGCTCACCCTCCTGGGAGCCCGGCGCGTCGTCGCCGCCATGTGGCCGATCTCGGACCTGGCCTCGGCGGCATTCGCGGGGCATTGGGCCGCCGCAATCCGGCGTAACGTCTTCGAGACAGAGTCCGTTTCCGCAACGCCAGTCGCCGAACGCCCGCAGGGACCGCCGTCCCCGCATGCATTCGCAGTCGCTTTCAAGGAGGCGCTGAACACGTTCCGCAAGCAGGATAATGGCTTCTTCGATCACGAGTATTATTGGGCCGGCTACACGTTCTACGGTCTCGGATGACAGGGCCCGCCACGCCACGCCCTGGCGCGGCGGTCTCATCGTTGCGCCTTCGGTCGGCCTGACGTTCGCGTCGCCACGGGACGCGACGAGGGGCACATCTACCGGAACCAAAGTGCAAATCACCTCGAATCGCTCCTGGAAATGCCCTGTGAGCATCAGGGGCGGTCGCCTACATGGCGGGATGAAGGAAATCCCATCACCGGGAGAGGGAATCGGTGACAGGGCCTGGTGGCTGACCCCGGTGCGTGACCGATCGGGTCTGGCCTCCCGGACGCTGGTAGAAGACTACTTCACGAACCTGTAGGTGGCCGCGGGGACGCTCGGACGAACCGATCCATCCGGCGGATGCGAGGACATCACGCATCGTCAGTGTGCGAGTGATCCACGAGACAGAACAAAGGCATCGAAAAGGCCCCCCTACACATAAAGTGCAGGGGGGCGACCCGAACCGGGGCTCGGGCGGGTTCACCATCGCTCAGAAGGGAATGCTGCTGTCGTCGCAGCGGCGGTTCATCGCGAACGAGTGCGCCTTCTGCAGCAGGAACAGCAGCACGGGCAGGTCGTGGGTCCGCCAGGACGGCCTGGCCTGGTTCTGCCAGGCGCCCTGCGTGTCCTTGTAGGAGCGCTGCACCGTCATCGACAGCTGCTCGTAGTCCTCCCCCTGCTGGTTCTTGTAGAGGTGGCTCCAGACGGCCAGCTCGATCGAGGTCGTCCTGTCGCTGCCGAGCCGGTAGCTCACCAGCGGTTGGGGCTTCTCGGGGCCGCGGGTGTTCGCGGGGGGCGTGGGCACCTCGGGGTGCGAAGTCTCCGCCACGGCGGTCGGCGTGTCGTCGGGGGTGCCGTTGGTCAGCACGTCCGTTTCTTTCTTCTTGCGGGACATGGTTCGTCTCCTTCGAGGGCGAGTTCTGGGTGTTACGCGGAAAGCTGGAACGTCTCTTCCGGCCGGACGCCGGCCGCCTCCCCGAGCAGGTCGGAGAGCCGGATGGTCAGGGCGGCGAACTGCTGCGGGTTGGTCTTCTGGCGCTCGCCGAGGACCGTGGTGAATGCGTTCATGAGGCTCCAGAGCGTGGGCGCCCGGAACTCCTCGAACGACGGCTGCCGGTACTCCGCGATCACGCGGGGCAACAGCCGGTGGCTGACGATGTCGCGCTCGTAGGAGCGCAGCATCAGGCTCTCGGCCTCGACGGGCGTGATGTCCGTGGCCTGGAAGCGCCGGATGCGGGCGGACTCGGCGGCCTGGAACTGCTTCAGGCCCTGGGCGGCGCGGGCGATCGCCTCCGCGAAGCGGGTCTCACCGAAGCGCGAGTGGCGGCGGGCCACACTGACCTCACCGCGGAAGGCGAGGTTGTCACAGACGAAAACACGGTGGCCGGCCGCGAAGCCGATCGGCAGGGACTTGTCGATGGAGTTGCGGACGCCGACGGCGAGCGTGACGCCCTCGACGATGGTCGAGGCGAGGTCGAGGGTGGCGAAGAAGCGGGCACCGGCGCGGGTCATGGCCAGCGTCTCCTTCTCGATGCGGAAGCCCGTCTCCTTCAGGGTGGTTTCGACGCGCTCCAGCACCGCGCTGTGCGCCAGCGGGTACCAGGTGCGGGTGGGCTCGGGCGCTTTCACGAGGGCCAGTTCGTCGCGGGTGACGACCTGCGCGCCGCAGTGGGCGATGAGGGTGGACGTTGACACGGATGAGCTCCTTTTTCTGGGCAATGCTGTGAAGAACCGGTTGCAAGAGCCACGGCGACTCCTGCGGACGGGAACGTAGGGCGGAAGAAAGCACCGGGCAATGAGGAAGGGTGCCATCAGGCGGGGTCGTGATGAATTGAGGTCGTGCGGCCACGCCAGGGCGGGGAGGGAAGGGAAGCAAGGGGCGTCGTGGGGGTATGCCGACGGTCGATCGCGGGAACCCGAATCTTACGGCAGGCGGGCCGAAGGCACGTCCAGCGGGGTGGTATCGCCACCGTGGATAGGAGCGGCCGAAGACGCGGCCTGGGCGCGAAGGCGCGCGGCGGCGTCGGGCATGGCCGCGGCGGGCATAGCGGGCTCGTGAGCGGGGCACGGTAGGTAGATCGGTTGCCGGCGGATCCGTTCGATGACCGCCCGCGTGGACGCCTCGCTGATTCGTCGGAACCAGGGCGGCCGCAACGGGGACACCAACTCGCTCCGCACCCCGCCGCGGTCGCGGACGAGTCGCTCACCGATGCGCAGGGTCGCCAGCCGCGTCTCGAACTCTTGCTCGTGGAGTTGCGGCGACTTGTAGTGCGCATCGACCACCTCGCGGTACCGTGCCAGGTAGGCCGTCCTCGATCGGCCCTGCCCGCCCCCCTCCGTCACGGTTCGGCTGCCGTCGTGGAGTTGGCGGACGCGGGTGAAGTGGACCGCGAGCGGGTCGAACGTCGCGTTCGCCAGGGCCTTCGCGCCGAGTTCCTGGTCGGCGGGGGACAGGATCTGATACCACGCCTGCCAGGGGGTGTTGGCCAGGATCGCCTCGAAGAGCGAGCGGTCCCCGAAATCGAGGGACGACTGGGTGATGAGGTGGATCGCCAGGCCGGCCTTGCGCAACTCCTGGAGGGCACTCAGGACGAACGGGGTGACCAGACCCAGGGCCCCGGCCTCTTCGAGCACGAGCACGACCGGCAGCGCCTCCTGGGTATCGGCGAAGTGTCGGCGGACGGCGTGGATGACCTGCATGCTGACCAGTAAGAACAGCGTCCGTTTGATGTCCCGCGAGCGGATGCCGCCGCCGTCGAACACGACCAACTTCCGCTCCCGAAGGGCCGTCAGCCAGTCGAACGGGCCGGGGCGCGAGCGAAGTCGCGCCACTTCGGAACCGCAGACCGCCTCCAGGAGCCTCCGGCTCGCCCCCGTCTGGATCTCGTACTGCACTTCGTTCTTCCGGCGGAGCCGCTCCATGTCGCGGAACTTGGCGACCAGGTCCTCCCGGTCGGAATCCCCCAGGAGTCGCTCGTACTCCGCCGACCCCACGCGAAAGGCGGCCGGCAGGGAGTCCAAGGGTTCGGGTCGCGGCTGCGACAGGCAGAGACTGATGGCGGCCTCCAGCCACTCCTTGGTCCAGGGCCTGTCGTTCAGGGTCTCCAGGTTGCGCTGCGCCGTGAAGCACTGCGCCACCTCGTCGCGCGTCTCGGCGTCCTCGATGAGCCGCCGCGAGTGGCCCGGCGCGGCGGACCTGGGGAGCATGGTCCAGCAGAGGACGCGGTCGGTGGCGTCAAGGGGCTCGTAGACCATGCGGCCTTCGTGGCCGCGGGCGGCCCAGTGCCCGACCGCGCGGAAGGCCAGGGGGCCGTGGCCGTCCAGCAGGACGACGGCGAAATCCCCCCTCGCCGCGAGGCGGACCAGATCGACCAGTTCCCCCTCGCTCTTGCCGCTCCCCGTCGATCCGACGATCAGGCGGGACGTCTCCGCTTCGGGGCGGGAGCGCCAGGAGGCGAGCCGGAGGAGCAGACGGCGAAGCACGCACGGATGATAGGGCAGGTACCGCTTCGGCGTGCTTTCGCCGACCGCCAAGTGGAGGGGTGCCGGAATCCGGTCCGGGGAGGATCTCGCGATCCAGGCGAGGGTGCCTGGGTGGTCCGAATCCCTCCTCTTCACCTCGGCGAATTCCCCCTCTCCACCTCGCGGGGAAGGGTCATCCGCCCCCCCCCGTAGTCTCGCCATATTTCGGCGTGCGGATCGCCCATGGCCTCCGCGTAGGTGGCGAACAGGGCCGCGTGCCGCAACCGCACGGCCCGCCCCCGCAGGGCTTCCACGCGGTCCTCGGTCGGGCACACCCACAACACGAAGCCGGGGCAGCCCTCGTACTTCCGGAATCGCCTGGCGATCTGGGCGTAGCCCATCGTCCCCCGGTCCAATTCCAGGTAGTACGTCCGGCCGCCGATGCGGAGTTCGGCGTCGGGCAGGATCGCGTGATCGAGGACGTGGGGTCCCCGCCGGATCGATCCCGCGTCGATGCGGAAGCAGAGCTCCGTCAGTTCGACCTCGTGCAGGAGTTGATCGGGCTTGGGTCGCCAGCGGCAGTACACGTGTTCGGGCCGGCCGGCCTTTCGGCAGACGGTCCCGACGGCGCGTATGCGGTTTCTTACGACGAGCCGCCTCAGCCGCTTATTTGCTTTGTTCTTACTTGGGAACCAGCCGAGGCTGACGAGCATCGCGGCCGTCACCGGGTGCGTATCCAGGAGCCAACAAACGCGCGCGTCCCGCTCCCGTGAGAGGGCGAGGCTTCGCGGGGGGCCGGCGAGTTCGGAGGAGGGCGGCATGGGCGCGATGGTACCCATCCCGCCCACCGGCAGCAGGTCCGCGGACGCCAGGTGGCCTTCTTCCGCTGGCTACGGCACACCGTCGCCGAGGAGGGGAAAGTAAAGGTTCGCGAGCGCCGGCCGATGAACCCGGAAAATTTAAAATGACAAATCGTCGTTACGTGCCAACGATTCATTGTCACCAGGTAAACCAAGGGTATCCTCTCAAGCATTCCCTCTGATCCATAGATGCCGCCATCCCCGCGACGCTCGGCGAACTGGGCCTCGGGGAGACGGAGATCGCCATCTACCTGGCCCTGTTGAAAGTGGGACCGTCCCCCGCCTCGTCGCTCGGTCAACGCACCCGCATCAGCCGCAGCACCGCCCAGTACGCCTGCCAGCAACTCGCGAAGAAGGGCGTGGCCTCGATGACCCTCCGGAATAACGTGTACCTCTTCACCGCCGAGCCCCCGGAACGGCTCCTACACCTCCTGGAACAGCAGCACGACGCCCTCCGAGAGAAGGAGAAGCGGGTGCAAAAGATCGTCGGACCCTTGCGGCAGATGATGAACGTCTACGCCGTGCTCCCCAGGGTGCAATTCTACGAGGGCGAATCGGGGATGATCCAGTTGTACGACAGCATCCTCGAATTGCGCAGCCCCATCGACAGCTTCGAGGAGGGCGGCAAGGTCCTGGAGATATTCCCCGCCTACTCGCACGAGTTCATGCGCAAGCGCATCGCCCGCAAGATATTCAACCGTTGCATCGCCCCCGGCGGCAGCCCCTATAACGAAAGCGACCCCAAGCGCTTCATCGAGGTGCGGCACGTCGATCCCTCGAAGTTCCCGTTCACCTGGCACGTCAAGCTCTGTGAAGACGTCGTGGGTATCTTCTCCTTCGAGGAGGGGGCCGCCGTGGGGGTCGGCATCCGGCACGCCGACGTCGCGAGGAACTTCCGCCTGCTCTTCGAGTTCATGTGGGAGGCCATCGGCGCTCCATCGGGCGCGGCGGGAGCCGGGACATGAGCGCCGGGTCGTCGAGCATGTCCCCCGGCCGCTGCATGCGGAAGCCGGGCCGCAGCGAGGAGGCGACGAACCGCAGTTTCGCCCTGGAGCGCGTGGCGACGACGGCCACGGGCACGTCGCCCTCCCACGGCTCCGGACCCCGGCCCCGTATCACGTAGAGCGGGAAGCCCGCCCGCCGCTCCACTTCGCGGAGTTCTTCGAGGGGGTAGTGACGCCCGTAGTTCTTGCGGGCGTTGTCGTCCACGTAAATGCCGTTTCGGTCGTCGGTCTCGCCCTCCGTGAGGAGGCGGGTCATGCCGCCCATGAAGTCGATGTACTCGTCGCCTTCGAGGGCTTGCGTGGAGCGGACGCCCACCGCCACGGAGACCTGGCCGGGGCGCAGTCGCGGGGCGACGTCCCGGAAGTCGCCGAGGATCGCGCCGCACGGGTAGACCGGCAGCACGTCGAGGGCGTCCTTCTTGCCGGGCCCGACGATCAGGTATCTCGCCGCGTCGCGCTCCAGCAGGTCGCACGCGGCGTGGAAGGCCGGCTCCGCGGGCTTGCGGTCTCGATGAGGGTACACGAACTCCCCCGGCCTCTCCGGGTGCGGCATCCCCTCATTGGCCGGCACGACATCGGTTCGCGGTAGGAGCGGGGCCTTCGCGCGGACGACCTCCGCGAGGGCGTTGGCGTCGGCGGCGAGGGAGGCCAATACGTCCTCGTCGAACGGCACCTCGGTACTGTCCGTGCCGCCCGCGCGGATCACCAGCACCTTTGCCGCGAAGGTGCAGAGCCGTTTCCAGAATTCCGACCCCTCCCGCCAGTCGGGTCGGCCGATCCGCCTTGCTATTGCCTCCCGTAGTGCACCCTGGTCGATGGCGGCGAGTAGCAGGTCCCGCACGGCGTATTGCAGCACGTCGCAGCACCCCACCTGCGTGAACTCGCGGGCGTACGGCCTGCGCCCGTCCATGCACGCGCCGGACCCCTGGCCCAGTTCGAGGAGGATCTCCTTCCGGGCCGGCCTCGCGCAGAAGCGGATGAGGTCCGTGAACGAGAACCCCAGCCGCTCGCTGTACTGACGGTCGTCGCGGGAGGTCTCGTAGCAGAAGTGCCGTGCGGGGCGGACGTGCCCTCCCAGTTGCAGGAGTCGCAGGAGCGCGCGGCGCGCGTCGGGTCGTTTCCACAGCTGCTCCACCAGCGCCTGCCGGCAGAGGAAATCCCGCAGGTCCACCGTCGGCCCCGCACGCAGTACGCCCAGTTGATCCGTGAACGCCCCCTCGGCGGATGCTCCGTGCGGGCGAAACGGTATCGGCTGCGGAGGCGGTGCCGGGGTCAGGGGGACTGACCAGGCGTCATGCGTGCGGAAACGGACGCGGCCTATTTCTTGGTAAATCCGCAGGGCCTCGGCGCTTCGGATCTCCTCTAGCTCCACCCCGGCGACGTACTCCCGGCATGGAAAGCCCCACTGCGAGGACGAGGTCATCGACCGGGTTGCGTGCCTGCACACCTCTTCGAGTGAGGGGCCGACCGGCTCTTCGACTCCCATGGTCCGATTATTTACGCCTTTTTCCCAATACTGTCAATCATCGCCCCGACAAGAAACACGACTGGCACGGGCATTCGTCTCGTTCGCGTTTTCCGATCTGCCATTTTCTCGACCGCCTCCCCGGCTATGAGCCACTATCCCGCATGCGGGTGGGTGAAAAGTCCCCACGCCGTCCCAGGGTTATATCCCTCGCTTCACACCCACCCTCGCCCGCCAGTCAGGGGCGGTGTCCAGGCGGAGGGGGCTGGGCGAGGGCTTTCCGCCGTTCGTGGAGCCCCCCTGACGAACGGCCGTTGGCGCGCTTTCTACTCCCCCCTTCCCCCGTTGACGGGAGATGCCTTATGTTTCCGGGCATCCATGTTACAACGCCCCTTCCTCCCCGAGCCTTTTCTCAGCAGGGTCTATGGCACCGTGCCGTTCCTGGATTACTGCCGGGTGCAAGGCATCCCCTACGGGCAAGACCTGGGAAGTCACCTCCCGGCAGCCGGCCTGGAGCGGTGGACGTCCGCGCTCGCCGAGATGTCTCGCGAGCAACACGCGCGGGTGGAACTGGACCTGGCGAAGGTAAACGAACTCGCGGGTCCGGAGGGGAACGCCCACCTGCTCCAGGCGTCGGGGTCCGAGCCCCTTCCGCCGGACACCGTCCCCGGCGGAGAGGCCGTCGCCCTCTGGTTCTTGCTGCAACGCCCCGATGTCTTCCACGACGTGTTCCTCCGCCACGGAAGCCGGGAGGGCGCTTGCTGGCGCACCGTCCACGTCCGGAAGGGACTGGGACTTCGGCATCCGGACGCGAGGGCGAGGGCCCTGGGAAACGAACTTCGGGCCTTCTTTGGGCGGGGCGGTGCCGGAATCCCCTGCTGCGCCGTCGAGGCCCACCGCCTCGCGGGGGCTTTCTATTTCACCGCACAGGTCTCCGACCGCCCCCAGTTCTATCAGGTGTTCACCGACGAGGGTCGCGTCGAGACGCAGCGGTTGCGGCGGGCACTGTCCGTCGCCTTCGCGTACTATCCCGCGTGCGGCACGGCCCTTCTCGAATCCCCCATGCCGCCTGGGGAACGCGCCGAGGATCTGCTCCGCCGTGTGACTATGGCCGTACTCGGCTTCGCACCCCCCGCCCAAGAGAGCCCCTACCACCTGGACCCGCTCAAAGAGCAGTTCCGCCCGCTGCCGGACTCCGACGACATGGAGTCCGTCCGCGTCAAAAGCATCCACCTCCGCTACCCCGCCCGGACTGGCCGTCGGCGGCTCGAGTTCGCGACCCTCTCGAGCGACGGGCCATTCGCGATCGAGCAGATGCTCCGCGCGCACTTGCCCGATGAGGATTTCACGGATCTGCGTGTGACGTACGCCGAATTACAGATCCGCCTGCGCGACGGCGGCGGCACCAGGGACCACGTCGTCCGACTCTGGCCGGACCGCTCCAACCTCGGCCCCACCCCGCTCGGGGATCGCTTCCGCACCTGCCTGGGCCGGTGGGGCCTCGCCCATGCGCGCCAGCAGTGAATTCCTCCTCGGCCTCCTCGGACGCGAAGACCCCGCCTGCGTCTCGGCGGAGGACTGGGAGGGCGTGCACGGCCCGACGTTGCGCCTCTGGCAGGGCATGGGGTTCGTGGACAGGGTGCCGGCCATGAACCCCGTCCCGAGCTGCCCGCACTGCGGCGAGGGTGTGCCCTACCGCTGCGGGAGGCGGCTCCTCTGCGACCGGTGCCGCAGCGAGGTGGACGTCCGCCACCTGCACCTCTGGTGCCTCCGCCTGCCCGCCTTCCTCGACTGGGTCGCGGCCCAGTGGGGGCTGCGCGGGGGCGTGAGCCGGATCGACGCGCAGCTCTGGCAACTGGGGGCCTCGAAGCTGGGCGGCTCGGTCCACGAGTGCTTCTTCCGCCGGGGTGCCAGCCTCTCGGAGGCGGCGAGCGACCGCCTCGCCTCGTACCGGCAGGCGCTCGTCCTCACGGGCCCGACCGGGCCGGCCGCCGACGCGACCGGCCGGGCGCACCTCTGCCTGCTGGAGTTGCTGGACCCCGGCCCGCCGCTCGCCCTCGCCGACCCGGCACCGTTCCTCCGGCCCCGCGGGCGCGTCCGGTTCGACGCCGGCAGCGGCGTCCTCTGGGCGGGCGACGGATGGTTCGGCGAGGTGCCGGTCGGCTCGAAAGAGTTTTACCTCCTCGACGGCCTGGCCCGCGACCTCGACCGCTTCGTCCCCTACCGGGACCTGAAGGCGTATGTATTGCGGGCGGCGGGCAGCGCCGACTCGACCGAGGAGGCGACGTTCTGCCAGCGGCTGAAGAATCGAATCAAGCGGACGTGGGTTCCGGGTATCGACCGACTGATCGCCACGACCAACAAGGGGGAGGGCTACCGGCTACGGGGGTACGTAGAAGCGTAGGAGTTCCGCAAGAAGCGTGGGAGGGGCATGGACTGCGTCGGGGCCGATGCTGGGCGCGTCCCCTACCCCACCCACTCATGGACCAGCCCGAGTACACGACGAATGATCCGTACCTCGCCAGCTTCGTCGTCAGCGAAGGCGGCGTCCTCTCTGGGTGCAGGCGGCTAGGACCAAAGAAGGTCGAGTTTCGCTTCGTGCCCTCCAGGCAACTTCACCAAATCCTGCGGGTCTACTGGAGCGGACAGCCGGTCCACGTCACGCCCTACCGCCTCTTCGCCGCACTCCGCCTACTCAAGAGCCGGACCCTCGTGGGTTCGGCCATTGATGACGGCGACACGCCGGATGGTGAAGGCGACCGAACGCAAGAGGTTCAGGCAGCGCCCCCTCCACGCCCCCGAAGTAGTCCTAATGCCCCGGCGAACCCTTCGAGGGGTCCGAACGACACAGAGACCCCTTTATCGCCGCTGCCGTGAGCGAGTGGGCAATTCCTTCCGACGGCTTGACCGACTGCGTTCCTGGCCAAAGCCCCCGCGGCCGGAAGGGTAAGAGAAAGACGAAGCGGCTGATCATCGTCGCGGCCAAATGCGAGGAGCGGCAGTGGGCCAATTACAGGGAAGCGGTCTACCCCCTGCTACTGAAGTTCGGCTATTTCGACAACCTCCGCGACGAGGGGGCCGGGAAGGACTCCTCAGCCGCTCTTCCTAAGGATCTTCGGGGCGGGGAGAGGGCCGGTCGTCCGACCATCACGCCGGGCCTCGTACTGGTTGTTCCCCAGGTAACTGATGCGTGTGGTGAAGGCGAAAAGATAACAACCTGAGCCTTCGCTCCCCCCATTCCCATCGTTCGAGGCCACCGAAGTCGATCCTTTCGGCTTCCGCAAGGCCAAAGCGGGTTCGACCTCGGGCATGTGCATGGCGATTTCTTTGGGGTCGAACCGGAAGTAGACCGTGGCCCATCTGTCGTCTGGTGAATCGGCGACCTCGATTCGATCGACCAGCAGATCGACGAGGGCCTGCTTTTCGGCTTCCCCGAAGTCCGTCGCGGCCCCCTTCATTTTCCCCGAAAACTCCCGCAGGTAGTCGCATGCCGCCCCGTACTCCCCCAGACGGGCCAGCTCGCCCTCGATCCTCTGCTTCCCCTGGAAGGCGGCGTCCCTCTTGTCCTTGTACTTCACCGTCCATTCCTGCCGCTCCCCGTCGGCTATCCGTTCGGCATAGTAGTCCTCACTCACCTTCTCGATCTTGCGGTTGAGGTCGGAAAGCTGCTCCTCGTAGACCCGCAGCTCGTCCGCGAGCTTCCGCTTCGCCTCGCCGTCCGCCACCTTCTCGCGGTGCATGCGCAGGAATTCATCGGGCCGGCTGATCGCCTTCTCGATGCGTTCCCATACGAATGTTTCCAGCGGCCGGGCCGCCACGCTCATGCTGGAATGCCAGACGCCGTCGGCGGTGTACTGCTTCCGCCGGTAATTCTTGGTCTTCTTCGTCGATACGTACCCCACGAACCCGCGCCCCGTGCCTGCCTCGACGAGTTTCCCCCGGAGCATGTACTGCTCCCTGCCGCCCCCTCCCTGTGGGTGCCTGCTCGTGTGGCGCAGCCGCTCCTGGGACATGTAGAACAGCACGTCGTCGATGATCGCGGGCATTTGGACGACGATCCACTCCTCCTTCGGCCGCTCCTCGTGCCTGCGGGGTTTCTTCTGCACCAGGCGATAGCGGTTCGTTATGAAGACCCCCCGGTACTCCTCCGAGCCGAGCATGGAGCGCACCGTGTACTCCCTCCAGTTCGTCCCGCGGACCATCGTGTTCGCCCGGCCCTTCGGCACGCCCAGCCTGTTGAGCTCCGCGGCGATCTGGCCCGCGTTCCACCGGTCGTAGACGAACCAGTCGAAGACGCGGCGGACGATCGCCGCCTCATCCGGCACGACCTCCAGCTTCCGCCCCTTCCCGCCGGCGTTCGGCACGCCCTTGAAGCCGTAGGGGGCCACCGTCCCGGTGTAGTTCCCGGCCAGGGCGGAGGCCTTCCTCCCCTCCTCCGTCCTCATCTTGATCGTCTCGCGCTCGAACTCGGCCAGTGCCCCGAACACCTGGTAGATCAGCCGGCCGATGGGGCCCGTGAAGTCCAGGTCCTCCTTCATCGAGGCGAAGCCGACCCTGTGGCGATTGAACTCGTCGAACAGGCGCAGGAGGTCCGAGAGGTTTCGAGAGAGCCGGTCGATCTTCCACACGAGGACGATGTCGAGTTCTCCCGCCCGGACGAGGGCCATGAGTCGCTGTAGCTTGTCTCTGGCTTCCAACTCGCTGCCCGAGCCGACGTCGAAGAAGTGCCACTCGGGCTTCGTAATCCACCCCCTGTACGCCTTCCGCTGGACGTGCTCCAACAGCTGTCCCTTCTGGAACTCGGGGCTGTACCCCTCCAACTCCTGCTCCGCCGTCGAGACGCGCATGTAGAATGCCACCCGGATCACGTCCCTGGGTCGCTGATCCGCCGGCTGGTGCTTGATGAGGGAGATGCCCATTGTCGAGCCTGGTCAGGATCAAGGTTACGTTAACCTGTCAGTTCAAGACAAGCACATCGACACGTCTTTTCCGATACTGAAACGTTTGGCAGCAGCGGGTAGATGGGCCCACGCCGCCAACGAGCGGGCGCCTGGAGGGCGGCCTCCAGTTGCCCGCCTTGTGGATGCCTCGTGTATTCGCGAATCGCGGTTGGTCGGTTACGGTCGGGACGTGGCACGCTCCCGGTCCCCCGTCGGCCTCCCGGTCATCTCCGATGTCGAGGTGCCCCTGTACCTGGGGGACGTCGTGGCGGACCTACGCATCGTCTCGCGGAATAGGCTTGCGGAAGTCATTACAGGCGGGCTGTCGTTCCCGAGGAAGATGCCGTGCCCGTCGTGGGGTATCAGCGCCGCGCGTTGCCGCATCGGTCAGGCCCTGGCCCGGCGCGAGGGCACCGTCTGCCAAGACTGCTATGCAATGAAGGGTACGTACGGCTTCCCCGCCGTTCAGGCCAAACTGGAGGAGAGGTATCGCGGCCTGTTCCACCCGCTCTGGACGCCGGCGATGGTCTTCCTCGTCAACTACTACTGCGACCACTACTTCCGGCTGTTCGATTCGGGCGACCTTCAGGGCGTCAACCACCTGCGTAACATCATCACACTCGCGCGCCACGCCCCCCACGTTCAGATATGGCTCCCGACGAGGGAGTACGAGGTGGTGCGGGCCTGCGCCGGCGAACTGCCGCCAAACCTGACCGTGCGTGTCTCGGGGCACGAGGTCGACGGGCCGCCGCCCTCGTGGTGGCCGACGACCTCCACCGTCACGAGCGCGACAGAGGGGAGCGAAGGCGTGTGCCCCGCCAGGGACCAGGAGAACCATTGCGGGGAGTGCCGGGCCTGCTGGGACGGCGGAATCGCGAACGTCGCCTACCGTCTCCATTGAGGGCGCGGTGTGGTTCCGCATCAAGCGCCGACGCGACCCTCACGCCCGCACACCCGGATATCCACCACCGCCACGAACACTGACATCGATTGCCTCGCAATTTCACCCAGTCGGGCATGCGCTCCACTAACCTCGGGAGGCCAAAAGTATGGGACAGACCGGCTCAAATCTGCCCTCCGACGAACACCGGCTCCCGGTCGTGCCGTGTCATCACCTGGTAGTAGTGGCTCGCCGGCTGCGTGAGCATGTAGACGTGGGGCAGCCCCTTCTCGTCGCGCACCAGGATGCCCTTCATGCCGCCTCCCGGCACCTTGAACCAAGTCCCCTTCTCCAGGCCGTAGCTGCACGGGATCTCGACCTCCTCGGGGTGGCGGAAGCCCCACTTCCCCTCCCGGAGGCTCTCGATCCGGCACCAGCCGGTCCGGGGCAGTTTCGACGCCCTGTCGTCCCGGTTGCCCCACGGGAAGACTTCCAGCTGGTTGCCGTACCAGGCCGGCAGCAGGGCCGTCGGCTGCCGGAAGAGGAAATGCACCTCCTGCTGGCTCTCCCCGCGGGTCGTGAGGCGGTCGGCCAACTTGTGCCGGACGAGGAGGGCGTCCGGGAAGTCGCGCCGTTCGACTGCGAGTCCTGCACACATACTTCGGGGGGAACGGTACTAGAAACAGGTCTTTCCGTGAATGTCACAGATGTCGTAACTGCTCGCCTCGTCCGTGTAGATGTCGGCGATCGGCAGCGTGGCGCCCGAGCGGACGGCGAACCGCCCGCACTTCGCGTTCACCTTCCGCATCAAGGTCGTCATGGAGGGCCGGGAGTCGTCGCGGTCGAAGAAGCCGCGCTGGGCCCGGTCCTTCGTCTGGAGCCGTTCGGCGATGACGTGCATGTAGTTCACGGCCCGGCCCTTCCACGCCTCGTCGAAGAGGGCGCGGGCGGCCGGTGCGATGTCCTCGAAGAGGCTCGTGGCCCCGAGCAGGGCGACGCTGCCGTGCCAGCGGCCGATCTTCTCGAAGCCCAGCATGAGTCCGAGCCGGTCGGTGACGTAGCCGTTGAACTCCAGGGCCTCGATCATCCGCTCGACGTTGCGCATCAGGAACCCCTCGATCCGCAGTCGGTCGTCGGATGCCTTGCCGATGCTGCCGCCCCTCGCCACGAACCTGTGCATGGGCCGTTTCGCCACGATCGGGAGGACCGAGACGCCGTTGAGTTCCCACCACATGTCCTCGCCCTTCTTCGTGAGGATCTTCCGGACGCGCAAGCGGTCGGCCGCCACGAACTGGTCGCACGTGCGGACGCCGATCGTCTCCAGGCGCTTGGCGTTCTGGTGGGCGATGCCGGCGACCTCGTCCACGGGCCGGTCCTTCAGCAGGGCCGCGCACTCCTCATGACTGAGGGCCACCCGGCAGCCCGACGGCTTGCCCGAATCCGAGGCGAGTTTCGCCAGCAGCTTCGAGCGGGAGACGCCGAGCGAAACCGGCACGCCCACCGCCCGCTCCATCGCCTCCTTCAGCTTCCGCGCTGCCTCCGGGAACGGACACTGAAACGCGACCGGCAGGAGCGAGGCGTCGAAGAACAGTTCGTCCACCGAGTAGTACTCGACCCGCAGGCTGGACTCGCGCACCAACTCCAGCATCATCCGCGACAGGACCTCGTACCAGTGGAAGTCCCGTTTCACGTAGACCGCCTCCGGGCAGAGCTTGATCGCATCCCAGATAGGCATTCCGGTCTTCACGCCCTTCGCCTTCAGCTCGTAGCTCTTGGCGATCACGCAGGCACCCTGATTTCCGAGCACGCCGACCGGCTTGCCCTGGAGCCCGGGAGTACGCAGCCTCTCGCACGAAACGTAGAAACAGTCCGCGTCGATGTGGCCGATGATTGCACCGTGCATCATAGCCGAAGTGTACGACCGTCCACCCAGGGGCGGTCAAGTCAAGATTTGTGATCACCCGTCGATACACCGTGCGCGTCGTCGATAGAAGGCCGACGTTCGGCCAGCGAAGGAATCTGTCCCCCATCAAGCGGAACGGGATCCTTCGGGAGGGGGCACGGCCGTGAAAAGTTGCGGCGTTATCTTCCTTGCCCAAGAGGCGGTCCAAGACCCAAGAAGGTTTGCGTGCAGTGGCGACGAGATTTTGTTTCTGGTGGGTTGCACCGCCAGCCCGCCGAGCTGGATCATGACCGTATCGAAGACGACGACCGGGTAGATTTCGGGGTTCGGCATCGCCTGGACTCTGCCCCGGATGGCTGCCAACAGGTGGACCACGTTTTGCACGACGGTCGGCAGGGTGGTGAGTTGAGCTCCGATGACGCCGAGCGGGTCGGCGTCGGTGTAGAAGGCTCGGAATACAGGGAAGTTCTGCTGGATCTCCGGCGCTGCGAGAAATAGGAGGGTGGTAACTTCCAGTACCGCGAAGTCCCTCGTGGCGATGTCGCGGTGCATCCCCCCGGCGTCGAAAATATATGCTTTCGGGCGCTCGGCTGCGCAGCGATCGATGGCCACGTTCGTCGCGTTCAGGTCGCCGTGCGTGCAACTTCGCCGAGTCGCCCAGACGAGGTCGGTGTTCCGCCGCAGTTGGTCGAACGCCTCCAACGGGCTCTCGAGCCCACCCCTAACCAATGGGCGGACGTCGTACTGCCCCCAGGCTTTCTCGATGCTGTCGCGGTCGTGGTGCTTCCAGATCAGTTCGTTGGCGGGGATCTGGTCATCGGTCCCGAGGCCGAGCTGGTCGAGCTGCCCGCCTATGTCGGCGATGAGTTGCGGCAGGTGGGGCTGGACGGCTGCGGCGTCCCCGCCGAGAAAGCGATCGAAAGAGACCGGCCGACTGTCGGTGACGCTCTGGGTGACGAGCAGGCAGCGGCCGCGCCCGGCGTGCGAATACTTGACCTTCACGTGGCTGAGCTTCTGGTCGAGGATTCCTGCGTCCCGGCAGGTGTGGTGGGCGTTCCCCTCCGGTTCGAACTTGAAGAATGTCGGGCGGGACACCCCAAACCCGTCGTCGAGGATGAAGCGGCCCATCAGCACCTTGGTGGGTCCGTAATCGAGCGAGGGGCGACTCGGTGAGGGGCCGATTTCCGCCCCCCACCACTCCAGGTCTACCCCCAGACAACTGCGCTGGGAGAGAACGCAGCGGCGGAGCAGATCCTCCTCGCAGGGCGAAATCGTCGGGTACCATTCTCGTCCGGAGTCTGCAACGTGGATCCCCACGTCGGCGTATTCGTGCGCCTTCTGGAGCCCCTTTTTCAGGTCATCGGGGACGTCCGGCCCCTTGTTGACCATCGCCCCGTACCAGAAATCGTTGTCGAGGCGGGCTTGCAGATCCGTGAGCCGAGTCAGGCCCAACTTCCCGCTGACGACCAGCAGTACAGGCACCGGATAGTGCTCGCGCCTGGCGATTAGGTCCAGGAGTTGTTTACCCGGTTCCAGGTTCCCATGTGCGTCCTCTCTATTCGCGAGCGGCAGGTTCAGGTCGAGGATGACGAGGTGGAAGATCGTCGGGGACTCGATCGCCAGTTTGGCGTCGGCATAAGACCGGGCGACGGTCGGCTCGACCGACGGGAACTCCTTCTGGTACGCCTTGAGGAGTTCGCGGTAGCCGTCGATCGGATCCTGCTCGTCTTCGATGATCAGGAGGTGCAGCTTGCGGGGGAAGCTCATTGCGGCTCCAGGGGTAAGCGGATCAGGATGCGGTGTTCGTTCGCCGCCACCGGGACGAGCTTCACCGCCCCTTGGAGTTTAGCGACCGCGTCGGCCACCTCGAGGAGGCCCCGGCCTCGCGAGTCGGACTTGGTCGAAAACCGAAACCGGAAAGCGGTTTCCGCCGCCGCGGTCGGGAACCCTGGGCCGCAATCCCGCACAAGGACGTCGAGCGACCGATCGACGACGTTCAACTCGATCGTGATGTGGCAGCCCGGTCTACCCGACTGCTCGACGGCCTGGACGGCATTCGTCCAGAGGTTCCCGAACGCCGTTTCCAACAGAAAGGGCATGGCACGCACGCGCGAGCGTTTGGCCCGCTCGGAGCCGATGAGTGTCAGCGTTGCCTGGCCATAGCGCGAGGCGAGCCCCTGAGCCGCCGCCTGGAGCCAATCTCCCAGAACCAACTCCCTCCACTGGACGTGATCGTCCTCCGTGTCGAATTCCACCACCCGTGAGAGGCGCTGCATGGCCGGACGAAGCCGAGACACGATTTCGCCGAGCTCGGCGCGGACCGCCGGGTCGGAGGTCTGCCCCGCGAGCTGCTCCAGGCGTACCACCATCGCGATCGGCGTCGTCATCACGTTGCGGACCCGGTGGCACAGTCGCTCCGCGGCGAACTGGTAAGCCGCCATGAAATCGGACGGTAGCTCGGCCGACGGCATTGGCGTCGGGCCGGCCGGCTCCAGAGCGTGGATGGCGGCCGCGATGGCCGAGCGTGCGAACTCGTCGGATTCGACGGTAGACCATTGGAGTAGCCAGCGGCCCATCTCCTGCTTCGCATCTTCGGCAAGCGGCTCGACGCGGGCCGCCGTCGCCATCATCTGGCGGACCCGGCCCTCTCCGGGCCGCGATGCGAGTTCGAGGACCACGGCCAGATCCTTCGGGGGGCCGGCCAGAAGCGCGCAGAAATCGCGCCTGGCCCGCCTCACGTCGGACGCAACCGCCTTGCGCAGTCGGGAATACAGGTCCCTGATGTCGTCTTCAGCTGCCATAACGCCTGCGGCGGAGTTGGAACGCCTCCTCCCCGCCCTCCAAGAGGTCGATGATCTCCGCCCGGCACTCGTCCAGCGTCCCAACCTTCTCGACGTACCCCCGACGCCCGTCGGAGTTCATCACCACCACGAGATCTGCCTCCCCCAAGACGGGGATGTTTGCGTTGTGGGTGATGAAGATCATCTGCCGACGCGGCTTGAGCCGGCGGATCGAGTCCACGACGGTTTCGTAAATGAAGTGGTTGTCGAGGTTGTCCTCGGGCTGGTCGATGACGAGCGGCGACTCACGGCGTGCGAGCAGGATCGGCAGCAGGGCGGTGCATTTCTGGCCACGGGAGAGCTCAGCGGCGTCTTTGAAGTTATCCGGAGCCGCCGACGCGACGTTCAGTTCGATGGAGACACGGTCGTCGATCGGAAGCACCTCCAGCGCCAACGGGTCGAGCTTTTCGAAAAGGGCCTCCAGGATCTTGCGGCCGCGTTCCCGGCCGAAAGAGGCCAGCGTTTCGAGTTCGTCGAAATCCTTGTCGCGGATGATCTGAGCCAGGTGCTCCGGCGGCACCCTCGACAACACCTGCACGATCTCGTCCTGGTTCTTCGTCTTCGACCCACCCAGCGCTCCGAGGAGACGCTGTTGGTACTCCAGAGCGTCCGCGTTCCGGTGAAGGCGAATGCGGACCTTCTTCCCCGCCTCCTGCTGGAGCCTCACCGCGACGGCCTCGCGCAGCCCCGAGATCTGGTCCCTGGTCAGCAGGAATTCCGCCTTCATGCCCCGGCGCTCCTCGTGGAGTCGCTGGAGGTCGGCGGTCGCCTCGGCGAGTTCCTTGCCCAGCCGTTCCGAGGCCATCGCTTCGCGTTGCACGGCGCTGCGTGCCTCCACCGCGCGGGCCACCTCCTGGTTCTGCTGCTGGACCTGGATGTAGGCCGCGCCCTGGGCAGCGTGCGCCGTCTCCAAGGCCGGTTTGATTCTACCGATCGCAGCCTCCGCATCCGCCAGCGGTCGGTCGGCTTCCGCGAGTCCCGACGCCACCCGGGACCATATCGCCTCAGCGAGGCGGTCGATTCCCTCCAATAGTGGCAAATTCTGCGATCCGGGAACGACGAAGGAGGTGGGAAACCGACGCTTCGCGACCTCGACCGCAGCGGGAAAGGCAGCCCGGAGTTGGGCGATCGCCTCGAGGGCGGCGCGAAGAGCCTGTTCCTCGCGTTCGTTCGCGTCGCGCTGCGTATTCGCGGCTTGGAACTCGGGCGAAACGGTCTGGGTCGATACGGGGGGCAGCGCGGCGAGCCTTCCCTGGACGTCGCCGAGTTCTTCGATCTGCTCCTTCAGGTCGGCGACCCTGTGCCGAACGGCCTTGATCGCGTCCGCATTGGCCTCCAACGTGCGGCGCTGGTCGCCGAGCGCCAGCTGGACCCGTTGCATGTCGGCCGCGCAAAGATCGTCGAGCAGCGTCCGGCGTTTCCCCCCGAGGCTCTCGTCCGCGATGGCTTCGATTTCGAGGCTGCTGTAGGCGTCGAGGGGGAGGAAGGAGCCGCGGTCCAAGTCGATCCCGGCGACCGGCTTCCCGTCCCCGGTGGTGAGGACCGGGGGCTGCGCGTAGGTCCGGCGGATCGTGTACGAGGATCGCTCGGAGTCCGCCCCGGTCTTCAG
>JANXSH010000052.1 GCA_025356615.1 Planctomycetia bacterium
CAGCCAGGGGGGGAGGGGTCGTGCGGCAAAGAGGGACTGCCAGACGGCGGAACGACGGTCCGCCGTGTCAGATGGGATGTCTTGGCGTTTTTTGGTCTAGACAACGGGGTCCACTATACTGATAGGGCTACTCCTTCCTGCGGTCCTAAAAGTGCGCGAAGCGGCTCTTCGGATGAAGAGTACGAACAACCTGAAGCAGATCGACCTTGCCACACATCTCTACGCCGACAACAATAGCGGGCGCCTGCCTTTCCTCGCAGGTGTGCCCACTCATAGCGCGCTACTCTTCTACATCGAACAAGGGAACTTGTATCAGAAGCCGGTTGGAGAATACCCGCTCATTCCGCTGTACATAAGCCCTGCCGACCCTTCGCTGGCCACACGCAAACTGAACACCATCTCCAGCTACGCATCGAATGCGGTTGTGTTCCGAAAGCAGCGCTCGTTCGAATCGGGATTCCAAGACGGCACGTCGAACACGATCCTTTTTGCCGAACACTACGCAGTTTGTAATGGCCTGCATCAAGATACCGTGCTTGGGTTATATGGTATATTCGGGATCACTCGCCAGGCGACCTTTGCGGATGAGGAATATGGCGACGCCTACCCAATCTCGAGCGGCTCACCGCCCGTTACGACTAGCTCCAAACCAGGGCTGACGTTCCAGGTCGCACCCAAAGTCACCGGGTGCGATTTTAGGTTAGCCCAAAGCATCCATCGCAACGGAATCCTCGTCGCGCTCGCTGACGGAAGCATCCGTATCCTGGCACCGAGCATCTCGGAGAGGACCTATTGGGCGGCAGTGACGCCGAACAGCGGCGAAGTGTTGGGCAACGATTGGTGAAGTAGGCTCGGCGGAGGCATCGCTGGATTACGGGCCTGCATGGTCGTGCCGCAGTTCTTGCAGCGAATGGGTTTGTGCAACCAATCGGCGGGGATGCGGAGTACCGCCTTGCATCCGGGACAAGTCGCCTGCACTACCTGGGCCTGAGCCATGCTCGTGAACCTCCGCGCAGTCGAGAGTGTCGGCGGACGAGTGTCGAGGGAACGCGCCGATTCACTGTATTCTATACTAACATGAAGACGCCTGGAAGCCTCGATCCGTTCCCAATATGGGGAAATGTCTCTCGAAACCACGTTGTCAGAGGAGGACCACGCCGGACGGAGGCCGCTCTATCGTGCCCTCGCCAGCGCCCGGTCCGGAGATCGGGACCGGAATAGGTGCTCAGTTGGGGAGGCATCAAGAGAGCGTCGCAGATCCGTCAGGGGGCTATTTGGAAGGCAGTTCCCATTATCCGCCAGGTCGCTGCCAAACAAGATCCTCCCCAATAAAGCCCGCCGTCAAATCGTATGCAGTGAGCCAGCCCCCGAAACCAGCAACCTCAATGCCCGCGTCTATCCCGTCCCAGACGAAGTCGTAATCTGCGTCCTCGGAGATCTCACTGCTGGGACAGCGCGGGGCATCGGGAATTGGGGCACCGTTGCAGTCCGTCGGAGCCCAGAGTTCGTCCTCCTCGCCGAACGAACGAATCGACTCCCCACTTTGGTAGAGCGTTGCCTCCCTTACCCCCAACATCGTGTCATAGTGAACCGCGAGAGCTTGACCGAACTCCAGCGATAGCGCCGCAGCCAGATCTTCGATTTCATCAGTCGCCGATTGGTGTCCTATCCCCTCTCGCCAGCCGTAAATAGCGAAACACCGCTCCGCAACCTGATACGCATCGAACGAGACTGGGGCGCATTTCTCCGGTAGGGTTTCCAGTTGCCGGAGTAGTGCAGTTCGGTCAGCGGCCAACACGACAACTTCGTATGATTTACCCAACACATGCTCCTCTTGACTTGGTATCCTTTCATCCCCCACTTGGCATAATCCGAGCAATTCTGGTCAATACAACTCGTACATGTGTTCGCCACCATGTGCGGGGTTGCCGGTCAACTGCCGGTTTCGCAGATCGACCACCAAGTCGAGATGTTCCAGCGGCAACTGGCCGATCAGGACCGGCACACCGTCGGGCACTTCTAACACGTCCATCGTGCAATTTCGGCCTTGAATGGTCAACCGGACTGCTTCGTACAACCCAGCCTGTGTCATGCCAGCACTACTTGTCACGCACTTCGTGGAAGTCTGTAGCAATCCCAGTTGGCGGATGAGGCTCGTCGGCATGGACAGGAGCGTTGCTCCGGTGTCCACGAGAGCGTCAGGAACGATGACCCGCCTGGCCTGGTCGGCAGGCCGTAGCCCGCGGGCGACATCCCAGAGGTCTTTCAGGTTTTCGATTGTGGCTTCGGTCAATACCCGGCCCATCGTGGCGGTCTCCATGAGCAGTTCTCCCGAGAGAGTTTGTTTTCCTACCCATCGTATCGCCCACCAGGTGCCGAGTCGAGGGATCGACAAGAATTGCTCGGGCACAGTAAACCTCAGATGTAACCTGTCCGAAGTAGGTCCGACGAGCCGAGCCGGACTTCGGGTGCCGCTCGGCTCGCGGCACCTACCTTTCCTGCCTTACCACAACCCCGCCAGCGGCCCCCCGCGCGCCGCCAGCTCCTCCACGCGCCGGCTCACCGACGCATCCTCCACCAGCGGCGGCGCGTGGCGCGGCTTGATGCGGGCGTCGATCACCAGCGGGCCGCGACAGCCCCAGTGCTTGTGATGCAACCGCGCGCCGACGCCGTGGATGTCGGAGGCGGGGTTGGAGCGCGTGAAGGCCACCCAGACCCAGTTGTTGACGTGCCGGGCGGCGAAGTCGCTGTCATCCACGACGAGGACCAGCGGCACGCCCTTTGTCGTGCCCATCATCGCGCACAACCGCTCGATGTCCGCAGGGGTCTCGCCCGTCTCAGACGGATAGCGCGGGCCATTAATGGCGAGGACGCCGGGCATACAAAGTTTGGGGGTGTGGAAGCCATCGCTTAGGTGAAGCTCGGGGGGAATGCTCGTCGCCAGATCGCGTCGCTTCGGGCCGGCGGCGGCGAGGATGACTTTCGAGCCTTCATTGAGAGCGGTGCCGGAATAGTCGAGCGTGTCGATGGTCGTGCGCGTGTGGAAGTGCAGGTCGCGCGTCCAGTCGATGCGTTCGAGCAGGTGGGCGAAGAAGGCGGGAATATCGTGGATATCGAG
>JANXSH010000109.1 GCA_025356615.1 Planctomycetia bacterium
CACTCGCCAGCATCGGACTGGGGTTCGTCGGCGAGCCTGCCCTCGCGCAGCTCATCCGTCCGATCTTCAACTCCTTGCCCGACTCCTGGCAAGGCTGGGTTACGCACTCCGCCGCCACGGTGATCGCGTTCTCGCTCATCACGTTCCTGCACGTCGTCTTCGGCGAGTTGATCCCGAAGACCCTGGCGCTGCAAATCCCCGACCGCGTCGCCCTCTGGCTGGCCGGGCCACTTTTACTGTTTGCCACTGCCAGCCGACCGGTCATCTACCTCATCAACGGGACGGGCAACGCGATCATCCGCTGGGCCGGCTACGAGCCGGCCGGCGGGGCGATGGTCCATTCCGTCGAGGAACTCTTGCTGCTGATCGAGGACACCGAGGAGGCGGGCATCCTCGACGCCGACCAGGCCGACCTCGTCGAGAACATCTTTCGCCTCTCGAGCAAGCAAGTGCGCGACTGCCTCGTGCCGCGCGACCGCATGTCCACGCTGGAACTCAACACCGGCCCGGACGCCGTCCTCGCCGCCGTCCGCAGCGGCTCCCACACCCGCATGCCGGTCTACGAAGGCGAGGTGGACAACATCGTCGGCATCGTCAACACGAAGGACCTGTTCTACCTCTTCAGTCTCCAAGGCGTCGTCGTCCTCCACGACGCCCTCTACCCGGCCCTCTTCCTGCGACCCGACGAGTCGGTCGCCAACGCCCTGCGCCTGTTCAAGAAGGCGCACCGCCCGATGGCCCTGGTGCGCGACCAGGAGGGGCGAATCCTCGGCCTCATTACCCTCGAAGACATCCTCGAGGAGATCGTCGGCGACATCGAGGACGAACACGACCGCCCGACGCCCCGCGTGAAATACTCGGCCCTCATGCGCGCGAGGGCCGATCGCGCGAAACGGGGCGGCAACAAGGGCATCAATTCTTGAGCAGCGAGCGGAACAACGGCAGCCCGCACAGGGCGATCACGATGTTCGCCGCGTAGACCAGCACGACCTCGTTGTAGCGCCCCTCCTTCGCCATGTTCGTCCCCGCCAGGAGTAGCGGGTAGTAGACCAGGACGATCGGGAGGAACGAGGTAATGAAGGCCCCCAGGTAGTCCCCGCGACTGAACATGATGCCGATCGGGCACCCGACCAGGATGAAGCAGAAGCAGCCGAAACTGAGGGCCGGCCTCATCAGCATTTCGACGACCACGAACTTGACCTCGCGGCGCAGTTGCTTGTGTTTCTCTTTCAGATTGGTGATGTGAGCCGGCAGGGTGAGCGGTTGCCCCTCGAGCAGGAGGCGCGTTTCGGAAGCGCTGATCTGCTCGGCCACCCCGGCGATCTCCTCGCGCAGTTTTCCCCGGCGGTCGATCAGCTCCTCCCAGGTCATGTCGCGCGCTCGGGTGTTTTCTCTGTTCATGAGGTCCGGCGACAGCGGGACGGGAAAGTCGCGATCCTCGAAGTACGCCAGGGAACCGTCCAGGCTGATGCCGACGCCGTACCGCATGTGGATCACCAAATCCATCTTCTTCATATCGACGCGCAGGTCCGCCTCCCGAGCGTGGGCGACGAACTCGATCTTGCCTTCCAAGTTGCGCTTCTTGATGACCGGGCTGAGGAGCTTCTTCCCCTGCACGCTCTTGACGAACATCGCGTACTCCAACTTCGGCGCGCTGATCGTGCCGTTCTTCTTCAGCACCGAGTAGATCAACTCCTCGGCGTCGCCCAACACCATAGCGCGGAGGAGGTGGTGGGTGTAGGGAATGACTTGGTAGTACAAGGCGAGCGTACACAGACTCATCACCAACCCGAGAATCAGGGCCGGCTTGACGACCTGCATGACGTTGACCCCCGACGCCTTGATCGCGAGGATTTCGTTATCCGCCGAGAGGCGTCCGTACACGACACAAGTGGCGAAGAGTGTCGTCGCCGGGATCGTATAGGGCAACGTACTCGGGATCAGGAGCGGAATCGCCGTGAGCAATTGCTTCGGCCCCAATCCCTGCTGCTGTGCCTCCGCGATGATGCCAGCCATCAGCAGGATTCCCGTGATGCCGATTAGGGCGATCACGAAGACCTTGCACAACTCCCACATCGTCATCCGAAACAAAATTGTCCCAAACATGATTCCCCCTCTCCGACAGAGCGTCGAGCAGTTCGAGCCACTCGACTTCCCCCCTCTGTCTGGTTCTCCCCCATCGCATCAAGAGAATTTGCCACAGATGAGCACAAGCATCGTAACAAAGCATTTGCATTTATCTGTGTTCGTCTGTGGCTAAACTGAATTTAGTTACGTCCCACTCTCGAAGACTCGTTTGATCGGGTCGAAGACGCCCGGAATGAATTCCTTGTCGAAGCGCGTCTTGCCGTCCTTGCCGAACTTGCCGCGCATCTTGATCTTTAGGATCTGCGAACTCAGGAACGGCGGTATCGTGTCGAGGCCCGTCGGGAGGAGTTGAGTAAATCGTCCAGGCGTCGCCGTGAAATCCAGTTCGATGTTGCTCCCGTCGATGTCTACCTTACCCGCCCCCGCCAGGCTCACTGCATTGCCGACGAGGTCCAGCTGGCGGACGAGCAATTGCGGCCCCTCGATCGCGAAGACCATGTGGGCTTGCTCGAAGGCCGTCCGGTCCGGCATGCGAAGGCCGAACGCCTTGAGCAAGTCGAAGAGGACGGGCAACTGTCCCATCTTGCCCTCGAAGACATCCAGCCTCCCGTTCCCTTTGAGTCCGAGCAAGTCTTGACCTTGTCCGCTCAGGTGGATCGATGCCTGGGCGGGGCCTTGGAGTTGAGCGGTCTTGGCCGCCGCCCCGAGGTTGTGCTTGCCGAAGGCGTCGAGTCGGACACCCATCGCCTGGAGGAGGAGGTCGTATTTCAGCATGGACCCCATTTCGATTCGGCCCTGCCCGCTGAGCGTGCCGCCGAACAGACCCGCCCGCAGGTCGCGGATGCGTAAGACATCCGTGGACAAAGGCTCGATGTCGAGCCTACAGGTGACGTTCGTCAGCGGCTGATCGAACACCTTGGCCTTGTCGAGGCGGAGGTGGCTGGTGACGCCGCGCAGCCTGTGTCCGTCGTGATACCCCTTGCAGAAGAGTTGTCCCGTCGCCTCCGTTACCTCGACGGCGGTTCGCATCCGGGCCTTGTCGATGCCCAAGGCACCCTCCCACCAGACCTCGATGGGTTTCGATTGGCTGGGACTGACCAACCAGAGCTTGGCCGCCACGTCCACCGGGGATTCGAGCTTCAGCGGCACGATTGCGGATCGCAGCGATTCCGGTAGCGCCTGGAGGAAGTCCGCGTCCGCCTCGACCTTCCGTGCGGTGAGGCCGTCTAGCCACGCCCTGAAGCCGCCTTCTTCGCCGATCTGGAGTACCCCGGAAGCAAGCCCGACGGTAGCGACCCCGTGCCGCCCTCGGAGGTCACTCAGATCCACCCGCCCGTTCGCGTAGTGGACCGATCCGCTGACGCCATCGAGGGCGTACTGGAAGAAGGTCGGCTTCATCGAAGGGCCGCTCAGTTTGACGCGGACATCGATTTCCTGCGGACGATCGGTCTGGTCGACGACCTCGGCGGAGAAGTTCAATCGCCCGCTCAACCGCAGGGTACTCCAGGACTGTTGGAGTCCCTTGCGGTCCACGCCCGAGATGGGCTGCAACGCCTTTTTGAACTCCTCGTCGAGGAGGAGATTCCTCCCCTCGAAGGAGAGCTGGATCTTCTCGGGCGAACTCTTCTGCCCCGTCGTGCTGACGGGCAACGCACCCTTGACCCCTGGGGCCGAGGCGACGCCGTAGGATCTCCCCCGGAAGGTGACTACTCCGCCCGCGTGTCGGCCCTCGAAGTTTCTGCATTCCCAGTGGTCCGGGAACAATTCCAGCACACCCGAGACATTTTCGAGCGGATAGGGGAACTGGTCGTAGAGCGTCGAAACCTCGCGGAGGTTCAGGACGTAGTGCTGCTCGAATCGCTCCAACCCCCTCTCGCGGATGATCTCCGCCTGGACATCGGTCTTTCCCATCGGATGGCTAACGAGGCCATACTGGCGGCTGGCCTCCGGTAGGAATTGCCGAGACGCCTTTTGCGCCTTCTCCGGCAAGGCCCGCATGAAGGTATCATCGAGCGGGACATCCTTCGCAGTGATGCGGAGGTTCACCCCCGTGACCTTCTTCTGGCCCTTGATCGTGCCCTTCAACGTCGCCGTGGCCCCGCCGCTGCGTCCGGTCAGATCCAGGGTCATGTTGTGGACGGGCATCTCGGTCGCATCGAAGACGATTTTGCCGCGCACATCCTCGAGCGGATACTTGAAATGGATGAAGGTGCCGCTCATGCCCTGTGGCTCGAAGGTCCATTCCTGACGGGCCGCACGTTTCTCCCCCGCCCGGAAGCAATAGTGGATCGAGACGGGACCAGACGGAGAGAGGTCTTCCTCGATCGTTTGCAGGTTGGGAGGCAAGTAGGCCAGTAACGATTTGGTGATGGGCAGGTCCTTCAGGCTCACATCCAATTCGGCGAGGTACTGGTAGAGTGTGTCGATGTCGAATTCGGAGGGGAGTCTCTCGATGCGCAGTCTTTGGAGGTTCACATCCATGCGGGCCGCCCCGCTGCTCGCTGTCGCGTGGGCGCTGGGGATCACCCCGTCGATCAGGGTCGCCTCGATCTCGATGTCGTCTACAGGGAGCGGGAATCGCGGGTGGTGATATCGGCCCTTGTGGAACCGGAACGTGACCCGATGTCCCGCCTTGGGGGCGGGTGCGCTCGATGGCACATCGCCCGGCAGGTCCAGGACCACATACGCCTCGGCCTTGCCGACGAGATGCCGGAGCTGGGATGTGGAGGCGGGAAACAACAAGCCGACCCGCCGCCAGAGTTCCTCGTTGACCGAGATGTCGGGTTGGTCGATCTCCAGGTGGGCCGCGTTCGTCGCCCGATTCAAGGTTCCGCGGAGGCGGATCGGCCCGAAGATGTCCACCTCGCCCGTGCCCTCGATCGTGATGATCGGCATCGGGTCGTTGAGTAAGGTCATCTGGAGGTCGTTGATCTCCAGGACCGGGACGCCTGGGCCGGCGGCGCGATCCTCGAAGATCAGCTTGCCGGCGCGGATCACGACGGTCGGCAGGCGCTCGCTCAGGTTGGCCGGCCCGAGGATGTTCGAGACGTTGAACGTCCCGTTGCGTTCGCGGATGATGCGGATCTGGGGGCGATCCAGGTCGATCTTGCGAATCGCGAGAGTGCCCTCGAGAACCTGCTCCTTGTCGTGATAGAGGATCGTCGTCGGGACGTAGAGGAAGTCCTGTTTCTCGATCCCCTGGCTACGGGCGATTCGCATCCCCTTCACCAGAATGCCTCCGAAAAGGCGTAACCGGGCACCGCTGATCTGGACGTTGACATCGACGAAGCGTGTGCCGAGCTGCTCCTGGATCAGTTGGCGCATCGCGGCGGGGTTCGTCCAAAGGGCGAACAGCCCCCCCCCCGCGATTAGCAGGAGGAGGAACGAACAGATGAGACCACGGATCACCCACTTCTTCCAGGTCATCGCCTAACCCAGCCCGCGAGAAATCGACGAAGCCCCAGGAATTGTCCCGGAGCGGGGCGGGAGCATAGGGAATGGCCCTCGCCGGGTCAACCACAACTCTGGGAGGCGCGCAGGAGGATTGGGCACATGGGGAGACGCTCGCAGAGTGGGACAATGGGCATGATGTAAAAAGAGCCACCGACACGGAGAGATGGGCTTCTCCGTATCGGTGGTAGGCGGTGAGGTGGCGACGCCGGTACTTCGAGTTATTTGGTGGATGTGTCTCTTCGGACCCACACCTTCATTCTACCTATCTAACGAGAGCAAAGCGCCAAACCGGACAAAAATATTACAAAATTTCTTGTCCGATCTCCATCCAGATTGCGATGGCGTCACCTGCGATGTAGGAAAGGAGTGTCCCTGTGGCATTCCCGACGTACCGAAACGTGCCATGCCGAAGGGAGCTTTCACTCTTCTTTCTTTCTCAGGTCGTATGCCGCGAGAGCAAGCCGACGCGCCTGCCGAACGAGGTTCGGCCCTCTCTTCGAGGCGATGAATGGTGGCCGACCAAAGACGGGCGCTACGCCAGAGCAAGAGCTTTTTGGATCAGTGGGTTTGGTGTAGGATATCCGAGTCCATCGCCACTCTCGACCCGAGGATCATCCATGTCCACTCTGACCCAATCTCACCTTGTCTCTGCCGAGGTATTCGCTCGTATGCCTCAACGGGAGGACGGGACTCTCCTCGAACTCGTTGAAGGAGTAATCATCACCATGCCGCCGCCGAGTTTTGCTCACGGAGTATGTTGCAATCGCATCGGTCGAAAAGTGGGCAATTTTGTCGAGGATCATTCCCTCGGATTCGTCACGAACAATGACAGCGGTGTCATCGTCGCGCGCAATCCCGACACGGTCCGCAGTCCCGATGTGGCGTTCTGGAGTCGAGAGTGAATGCCGACCCCGCCGCAGGAGGGTTATCCGGACATTGCTCCCGACCTGGTAGTCGAGGTACTCTCGCCGCACGATCTGTTTTCAAAGGTGCTGCGCAAGGTACATCAATACTTGAAAGCGGGTGTCCTCATGATCTGGGTCGTCGTGCCGGAAGATCGGAGCGTCACGGTCTACCGCCCAGGGCAAGAGACGGTCATCATCGAGGAGACGGAAGTGCTGAAAGGGGCCGACCTATTGCCTGGATTCGAGTGTCTCGTATCCGAGCTGTTTTCGTAGACCAGGCCCACGAAGCGAAACAGGAGGCCGGTTGGCCTCCTGTCGGAGAGAGTCATTGCTGGCATTCATCACTCATCGGCCGACGAAGAACCAGATGAGGATCACTACCGGGATCGGCAGCCCGAACAGCAGGCCGAGTAAAGCCCATTTCGTATCGCCGACGCGCTTGATCGATTGACGTATCATGATTGTTGCTCCGGGAAGGTTGCAGAGACTATCGTGAGCCGACCGTGGAGGCCGGAATGTTGTCCCTATAATGCAACCAGGATGCCAAACGCCTTTCGATTCACCTCGGATCGCACTTCTTCTTGAAATCCAGCACGAAATAGCCTTTCAGCTTGGGACACGGGCACCGATCATAGAATCGGCCCAGGAACAGCCCTTCCCCGACTTCGCGCAGTTCGTCGCGCGTGTTGCCGAAGACCGCCGCCGTCGTCGGATAGTCGAGGACGAAACAGGGCGATCCGTCGGCCCAGCTCGCACCCACGGCGACATCAGCCGACACGGCCTTGAAGCCGAGCCACTGGTTCGTGAAGGTGCAGCCGCCCGGATAGAAGAACTTTCCCTTCCACACGGTTCCCATGAGCCGGGCACTGACGCGAGGCATCAGGGCATCGACGACGAGCAACACCTTGCCCCGCCCGGCCCCGCAGGGTGTCGCCCCCAACGTGCCCTCGCGGAAGACGGCGTCGAGTTGGCCTTTGTCCATCCGCGCCAGCTCGCCGGGGGTGAGACGGGTTCCAGGCCCCGCGTGAGCTTGAAGGCACGACAGAGCGAC
>JANXSH010000143.1 GCA_025356615.1 Planctomycetia bacterium
GCCGGATCATCCAGCGGATATGTACTCGGACTTGCCCCTTCTCGGTCCGACTTGCGCTCATGAGAAATCCTCCCTCACCCGCACGCCGCAGGGCACGCGGGCCCCCTTCCGTGGAAGCCGTCATCACCTGTACTCTTGCAACGGTTCGCTCGTTCCGGTGAGCTTTACCGGCATGGATGTGAATCAGGTGTGAGCAGTTCGATCTGGGTTCGGGAGGTGGCCCTCCGTCCCCCATTGACGCCGCGGATATTAGCAATCAGGTCTGCCCCGCTCAAGGCCAAGCTGTCAACCGGGTGTTCTGGTCTAAAGAGCGGGGGAATCCTTCCCCCTGAAGCAGCCATCCGTGCTGCTGTCTTCCGCGCTGGTCGGGTTCCCGATGGAGATGATTCGACAGGATTGACATAGACCTTCTCCTCTCGACCGGCGAGGATGTCTTTTCGTTTTGTGTAGTAATGTGGTGAGGACACAGAAGATAGGCGAGGCGATTCTTATCGACCGCCGGTCCTCGCGGAGACCTGGATCGCCCGGAACGCCTGTTGCGGCTTGTCCATGCCCGCCGCAGTCAGCTCGGCCTGGATGGTTGCATCGGTGCCCGATACGGCCCGGACTCGCAATCGGTAGATCGCGTCGATCCGGGGGCGAAGCTCGACCATCGGCTCGAAGACGACTTGTTTGCCGTGCTGTTGCCAGCGCGTCGGCCCCTCCGCCGAGATCAGTTCGAGCCCCTCGGGCAACTGGATCACGAGCCGGGCGTCTCGCATGGCGTTCGGCCCCTGGTTGAACAGGCGCACTTCACACGTCGTCTCGCCGTTTATCGCGAGGCGGTCGTCCAGCACCTTCAACGTCAGGCTCGACGTGGGTGTCGCATCGATCCGCACCGCGTGCGTGGCCCGCGCCTCGGCGGTGCCCTGCGCCACCGCAGAAACAGGCATCGCCCAGTCACCGGGTTTACTCCCCTGAGCCGTGAACGTCACCGCCTGCATCTCGCCCGGCTGCATGGCCGGGAGCGTCCAGGCGATCGAATGCGTTGCATTCTCGAATATCCCCGATGTGCTGGCGCTGCCAAAGGTTACGCCCTCGGGGAGCGCCTGGGTGAGCCGCACGGGGCCGACAGCGACCCGACCGGGGTTGCTCACCTCGAGTCGGTAGCTCAGCACTTCGCCGACGTTGGCCTGACGCGGGCCGCGCTGGATCAGTACCAGACTCGCCTCGCTTACCGGGAGGCTCCAGCTTGCCTGGCCACGATGGCCGCCGATCGCGGTCGCGGTCACTCGGACCTGGTGTCGTCCCGGTGTACGGACGAGCGCCTCGAGCTGGATGGATCGAACCTGGCCCGGTAGCAGAGGGTCCGACAGGTCTGCCGTGACTTCCCGCCCCTCGGGATGGACGAGTCCTTCCGAAAGTTCGCACCGCAGATTGACGCTCGCCATCGGCGAAGTCGTATGATTTCCCACCTGCACGATGAAGACGACCTTCTCCCCCAAGGTCGCCGCCTCGGGACCGGATACCGACAGCGAGAACGGCGGGCGGACCACAGAGGTGCGCAACCCCACCCCAGGGCCGAACGTCGCCCTCGGGCGGAGATGGAGTTCGCCCGGCTGGGCCGATTGCACGTCGAATCGCAAGACGCGATCCGTGCGCGGCTCCAGGTTGCCCAGTTTCCAACGGAGGGTCTCGCCCTGGCGCTCCGCCTCGGGGTCCGTCGGGATGACCCGCGCTCCGGTCGGAATGGGGAGTTCGACCTCCACCGCCGTGAGCATTTGAGCGCCACGGTTCCTCACATGGATCTGACAGGCGATGGCCTGGCCGGGCACCGTGTTCTCCGGCCCGACGATCAGGATCGCGAGTTGGGATGCGGCGTCCCATTTTTCCTGGGTGGCCATGCTATCGAGAGGTTGTACGGACTTCGGGGGAAGGGGGGACACTGGCGTTTCGACGGCCTTCGGATTCTCGGGCACATGGCTAACCGGCTGGATCCCCGGAAGGGGAGGGAGAGTGCCCGGCACCGCGACAGGAGGCAGCGGTGATACCGGAGGCGGAGTCACCTCGGGCGTCACAGGCTTCATCCGAGACGAAAGCCCATCGTCCGGGGGCGGCAGTTTGTTTTCGCTCGAGATCGCTGCCGGGGGGGGCGATTTCGTCGTCGCAATGACCTGGGGCTGCCCACCGACTTCGGCGCGCGACGATCCGGGAGCGCCCCAGTCCGACGGCCCGTTCTGGGAAAGAACGGGCCGCGATGGGAGAGCCAGTAGCCCCGCCACGAGCAGCAGCACGACGCCGAATCGGTTCCGCTGACGCACGGCCAAACCCTCCTTGGAACCCGTCTCGATTCGCCCCTCTGGAGTCAATCCTCGAGGCGATAGCGCCCGCGCGCCCGATCCGCCGGATACTTGGACACGTTGCGAGTCATCTTGTCCCTGAAGATTTCGCTCAGGTCCAGCCCCAGCGCGTTGCACAGCGCCAGTCAGACCCCCACGACATCGGCGATCTCGTCCGCGACCGGCCCGAGCTTCGCCGGATCCTGCATCTGGCGACGCGACTCGTCGTTGTCGATCCACAGGAAATGCTCCATCAGCTCGGCCGCCTCGACGCCCGCCGCCATCGCCAGGTTCTTCGGGCTGTGGAACTGTTCCCACTCGCGCTCCGCGACGAACCCGCGCATGAGTTCGCGCAGATCCGCGACCGTCGTCGTCTGGTCGGACATGACGCCGTCTCCTGGGTTTCCCGCTGGACCCCCATCCCTTCGCCCGTTCGTGATCTATCGTGTGAGGCTCGTATACCCTGGCGGCGATGGATGTCAAGGTCATCCGGGAGGCATCGGATCCATCTGTAATTCTGAAGCGCTCGTTTAGCCGCGATGCGGAGCGCGAGGCCCACGCGCTCCGCTTCGCGGCTATCGGCTTTCAGGAGGAGACCCCGGCCACACGCCCACCACCCCGGAATCTTATTCACACCCACACCTTTAGAGTCTGATACCGATGCTCGAGGCATCAACCCTCGTCACCGCTCCCGGTGGAACTTCACCTTCCCCGAGACCAGGACCGTATCGGCCCAGCCGTGAACTTCCCAGCCGACGAAGGGGGAGTTGCGGCTCTTGGATCGGAACTTCGTCGGGTCGATCGTCCACGCCACATCGGGGTCGATGATCGTCACGTCGGCGACCTCGCCCGGCCGGAGCGTGCCCCGCGCGATGCCGAGGACGCGCGCCGGGTTGAGGGTCAGCTTCTCGATTAGTTGCGGCCAGGTCAGGTGGCCCGGCTCGATCAGGGCGCGGACGCAGAGAGGGATGAGCGTCTCGAGGCCGACGATCCCGTTGGGTGCTTGATCCAGTTCGCGCATCTTCTTCTCGGGGGCGTGCGGGGCGTGGTCCGTCGCGATCACGTCGAGCGTCCCGTCGCGCAGTCCGGCCAAGAGGGCCTGCACGTCGGCCTCGGTCCGCAGGGGCGGCGACATCTTGTAGTTGCTGTCGAACGTCCGCAGACAGGCGTCCGTCAGGATGAAGTGATGCGGGCACGCCTCGCCGGTGACAGAGATGCCCTTGGCCTTGCCGCGCCGGATGAGTTCGACGCCGCCAGCGGTCGAGACGTGCAGGATGTGGACCCGCGCGCCGGTCAGCTCGGCCAGCGCGATCTCGCGGAAGATCATGATCTCCTCGGCGACGCCCGGATAGCCTCGCAACCCCAGGCGCATGCTCTCGACGCCCTCGTTCATGACCGCGCCTTTGGTTAGTTCGAGGTCTTCGCTGTGGCTGAGGACGACGCGATCGAACATCTTGCAATATTCCATCGCGCGTCGCATGATCTCGGAGCTGACCACGGGCGAGCCGTCGTCGGTGAACGCCACCGCTCCGCCATCGACTAGCCCGCCGATCTCGGCGAGCTCGGCTCCCTTGCGGCCCTTCGTGATCGCGCCGATCGGGAAGACGTTCGCGTTGCCCGCGCGCTTGGCCTGGAGGGTGATGAACTCCGCCGACGCCTGGCTGTCGATCGCCGGCTCGGTGTTGGGCATGCAGGCGACGCTCGTGACGCCCCCCGCGAGGGCGGCGGCGGTGCCGGTCTCGATCGTCTCGTCCTCCTCGCGGCCCGGCTCGCGGAGGTGGACGTGCATGTCGATCAGGCCGGGGCAGACGATCTTGCCCGTAGCGTCGATCGAGGTGTCGGCGACCAGGTCGGGCCGATCGCCGACGGCCAGCACTCGTTCGCCCTCGATCCAGAGGTCCGTGACCCGGTCGAGGTTCTGGGAGGGGTCGATGACGCGGCCACTGTGGATGCGGAGCAGGCTCATGGGGGTGGTCCTTCACGGAGGGTATTTCGGTCAGTGTACGAAGTGGGCGGGAAGGTGGACGGGGGCGAACAGAGAGAACCGTTCGAGCGATAAGCTTAGAGGGGTATTCCTCCGGGGGTCCATCTACAACGGGCTCCCTGCGACGTTTCGCAGCCAAACAACTGATCGTGCCGAGTGCCCTCACCCCGCGCCCAAGATCCGGTCCACCACCCAGCACCCGCGCGTGTGTTCGTCGCCGGATCGGCAGTGTCGCAGCATGACTTCGTGGTCGCAGCCGGCCTCTTCCAGGGCGTCGCCGAGGATCGGCATGCGGTCGAACGCGCGATCCTGGTAGATGCCCCGCGCGAGTTGGCCCACGGTGCCGCCCTCCCAGGCGAGCCAGAGCGGGTCGAGCGGGTAGTCGCGGAACGGGTTGCCGATGACCTCGCGGATGAGCGCCACCTGGAAGCGCTGGCTCGCCTCCTGGGCGGCCTCCCAACTGGCCGCCGCTTGTTGATAGCGGGCCTGCTGGGCCGCTTGCCGGGCGAGGGCGGATTCTGCCGCGCCGAACGCCTCCAGCAGGGGGCCGGATGCCTTGGTGTTGGCCGTCCAGTAGGCCGCCGTCGCCGCCCCGCCCTTGACCGGCACCGCCGCGCCGCGCGCCCGCGCCAGCTCGCGCGGCGTCGCCTCTCCGTCGGCGTAGCGATCGGAAACTTCGACGGCGGCCCGGCTGCGGGGGTCGGGCATCAAGTCCCAGATTTGCCGGCAGCAGGCACACATGAGTAGGCGGAGCTTGCGTTCGCTGGTCCTGTGATCCTGGAGGAAGCGAAGCATCGGCGTCGGGTCGAGGCAAGTCAGCCAGTTGGTTTCGTTCATCGCCGGTTCCTCGTTTGGAGCACGGCAATTCAGGCTACAGCCCCCGCCGAGAGGATGCCATCCCAAATCGGACATCGCCGTAGGTGGGTCGAGCGGAGGCACAGCATGGTTTGCAGCCGACTCGTCTCGAAATGGGCGAGCAGCTCACCGAGTGCGGTGAGGTTCTATCGTACTCAATGCGATCGTCTTAGCCGCGACGCGAGGCCGACGCGCTCCGTTTCGCGTCGCGGCTATCGCGTCTCATCCCCAAACGACTACAGTAGAAGTGGGCAGCGTGGCCAGCTCTTCGAGGAGGCTGGCGAGGCCCGCGAAAGCATTACCCTGGCGGGCGTCCGTTCGCGAATGCCAAGTTCCAGGGTTCCGGGGTTCCTGGATGGCGAATCTCCCGGTGTTTACTCTTGGACAAACGCTTACGCTTGTGGGAAGATAGTCCCATGACTGCCTCTGTTGAGGTCGCGATGGTTGTTCACTTCCCGCTATGCCGCAAAGGGGGAGGTTTTGGACTACTGCCCCTGTCATTTTTTAGCACAAGTCGAGCTTAGTGGGGCTATGCAAACGAAGGTATACTTGAAATAGCACTCGTGATCCTGCAAGCGAACGCACGGTTTTCGTAGGTTCTCTTGCAAAGTCGGAGGGAGAGAATAATTCCTACTGCTCTATGCCGCCTCGGAGACCCCTTTATGGTTCGCCTGCTCCTCGTGTCCCTGGCTCTGTTCGTGACCGCTTCCTCGTCGCGGGCGGCGGCCCCGCCCCCGGCGATTCGCTCCTCGCTCGACATTCGCTACCACGCCGGTAAGGACCGGCACCTGCTCGACGTGTTCGGTCCCGCCCTCTCCGGCAAGGCGGATCTCAAGGGCCGCTATCCGGTCATCCTGTTCGTCCACGGCGGGTCATGGATCGCGGGCGACAAGGATCAAAGGGGGCGGATCCGCGCCGTCGGCCAATCCCTGGCCCGGCAGGGCTTCGTCGCCGTCCTCATCAACTACCGGCTCTCTCCCCGAGTCAAGCACCCCGAGCATGTCAAGGACGTGGCTCGCGCCTTCGCCTGGGTGTCGAAGAACATCGCCGACCACGGCGGCGACCCGGATCGGATCGTTCTCGTCGGCCATAGCGCGGGCGGACACCTCGTTACGCTGCTCGTCGCCGACGAGAGCTACCTGTCAGACCGCGCCCTGGGTCTCGACGCCCGCGCCCGCAAGTCGATCCGCGCGGTCGTCTCGCTCAGCGGGGTCTACCGCGTCCCCGAGGCCGAGGAGTTTCGCGCGATGGCCACGGTCTTCATCGACAATCTCGTCGGCGAGGACAGCAAAGGGGTGATGCGTCCCGCCTTATTCGCCTTCAGCAAAGGCTTCAACCCCTTCCGCATGGTCTTCGGCAGCGACCTCGATATCTGCAAGAAGGCTTCGCCGATCACCCACGTCCGCAAGGGGCTGCCCCCCATGCTGTTGCTCAACGCCGAGAACGAGGTGCCCGGCCTGAGTGACATGACCGAAGACTTCGCGAAGGCCCTGCGTGGTCTCGGCAACGTCGTCGAGACGAAGGAGATCGAGGATACGACGCACCGGACCATCCTCCACCAACTCCGCGCCCGCGATTCCGACGCCAGCAAGCTCGTCCTCGACTTCGTAAGACGCCATGCGCTCGTCGGCAAGCCATGATCGGCCGGCTCGCCCCATCGCCGACCGGGGCACAGCACGTCGGCAACGCGCGGACCTACCTCACCGCCTGGCTCAGCGCCCGTCGCCAGGGGGGTCGGGTCGTCGTCCGCGTCGAGGACCTCGATTCGCCGCGCGTCCAGCCGGGCGCGGCGGCGCGGGCGCTCGACGAACTACGCTGGCTCGGCCTCGACTGGGACGGCGAAGCCGTCGTTCAGAGCGACCGCCTCGCCCTCTATCGCGCCGCCCTGGAACGCCTCGCACGCCAGGAGGCCGTCTACCCCTGCACCTGCACTCGCGGCGACATCGAGGGTGCGGCCAGCGCGCCGCACCTCGAACAAGAGGGGCCGGTCTATCCGGGGACTTGCCGTTCGCGATCGGCCTCCGATGCCGACGCGCTGACGGCGTCCGGCCAGGCGTTCTCCTGGCGTTTTCGCCTTCCCGATGAGACGCCAGTTTTTGACGACCTGTTCTGCGGGCGCTGCGCCATCGACCTCCACCAGATCGGC